>JAYVQD010000191.1:0-8441 GCA_043777275.1 Nitrosomonadales bacterium | reverse complement strand
CCCTTGCCCGCAGTCCAGATTTACGCCTCCGCCACCTTCGCATCCGGCACCGCGCGCAGCGCCGGACGCTGATTCGCAGGCCGCAACGTCGAATCCAGAAATTTCAGGTACTGCGGCCCCAGCTCGCCGAGGTTATTCACCCCCAGCAGCGCGATATTGCGATGAATTTCATCGCGGAAAATATCCAGCGCACGCGTAGCCCCTGCTTCACCGCCCGCCGCCACGCCATACAACGTGGCGCGGCCCACCATCACTGCGTTCGCGCCCAGGCACAGCGCTTTCACCACGTCGCTGCCACGACGGAATCCGCTGTCGGCGAACACGGTGGTGCGCGAACCCACGCGATCGACGATCTCCGGCAGCGCTTCCATCGGCGAAATAATACCGTCGAGGTTACGCCCGCCGTGGTTCGACACATCAATGCCGTCGGCGCCATGATTAACGGCCTCGGCGGCGTCGTCGGCATTCAACATGCCTTTGACGATCAGTTTGTGCGGCCAGATTTTGCGCAGCGCGTCGAGGTCATCCCACTTGATGGCATCGGTGCGCAGGCTGGAGCGCCCCATCGGCCCCGCCGTCATCTTGGCTTTGGCGCGCTCCGGGTAGTTTTGATACATCGGCATGCCGGTAGTGGCAAGATACTTGAGCAGTACGCCAAACAACCAGCGCGGATGCATCATCATGTCCGCCAGCGCCACCGGTGAATACGTAAACGGCAGCGTAAATCCGTTGCGAATATTGTATTCACGATTGCCTGCCGACACGCCATCCACAGTGACTACCAGCGCCTTGTAGCCCGCCGCCTTGGCACGCTCGACCAGCTCGTGTGACATGGTACGATCGGGCCACAGATACAGTTGAAACCACAGTTCACCGCCCGCCTCGTCGGCCACGCGCTCCATCGCTGTCATCGAGCCGGTGGCCAGCGTGAACGGTATACCTGCGGCGCGCGCGGCGCGCGCCAGGGCGATTTCGCCCTCATACCACATCAAGCCTGCGGTGCCGGTAGGCGCAATCACCAGCGGCATCTTGTGTTTGACGCCGAAAATTTCGGTTTCCTGCGTGCGCCTGGACACATCTACAAACGTGCGCGTCTTGAAACGAATGCGGTCGAACACCTCGCGGTTGTTGCGCAGCGAGACTTCTTCTTCGGTGCCACGATCGACGAATTCAAACGGCCCTCGCGGCACGCGTTTTTTGGCGGCTTCGCGCAGGTCAAATATGTTGTAGCAGTTCAGGTCGTTGCTCATAGTGGTCTCTCCGTCGAGTAAGCCTATGCAGGGCGTTTCCCGCTATTGTAACGTCTTTGACTCGTGTCGAAGCCACAAGCACGCTGGGTGATCGCCAGCAATGTTGCGCTCAAATAATGGACTCGCCACTACCGCCCGAGGATGACGCCACCACTAATCGGTATCGACAAATACCATGGCTCGATGCGATTGCGGCAGGAACGCATAGATTTTGTTTCTGTTGCGGTCAAGTGCCAGCGTGTGTGCGCCGGGTTCTGTCGGCACCACCGCCACGCGGTGCATCGTGTCGATATCGACGACATCTATTACCCCGGGGTCACCGATGGCCACATAAAGACGCCGCCATTGCGGATGCAGGAACACGACGTCCGGGATGCCGCTAAGGGAAACCTCACCCAGCACCGCCCCCGAAGCCGCGTCGATTGCAAACAGCACACCGGCATCGCACGCACACAGCAGCCTTCCCGTGGCCGTGTCGAGATCAAGTCCATGCGGTCCCGCCGCCAGAACCTCGTATTGTTTTGCAATTTTGGTCGGGTCACGCGCATCAATCGCAATAATCCGCGCTGGAGAGGCAATGTTGACAAAGAACATCCCCCACGCCGAATCGTAAACAGCCCAGCGCGTACGGCCCGGGACCTTGATCTCGGCAACGCGCTCGCGGCGCGCGATATCCACCACCGATACCGTATACGAATCCGCAATCGACGGGTCGCCAACATTCGCAGCGATCAGTATGCCGCGAACGGGGTCAAACGCGAGTCCGTTCGGCTTCACGCCCACGGCGATCTTGAAAGCGTCGCGCTCGGCACCCGGCGCGAAAATCGAAACGGTGTTTTCGCCGCGATTGGAGGTGAAAACAAGTCCGCGCGCCTCGGACACCAGCGCGCTGGCCACTGCCGCGAATCCGGGAATCGATTCGATGTACTGATCGCGCGCGCAGTCGATCACGTCGAGTGTATCGTTGGCGGTATGCGCGACATAGAGACGGCCGGAAGACGAATGAATGTCGGCGTGGTCAAAACCGCCAGTGCCGCAATGCTCTGGCAGGTCGATAGTTCCCATTTTCCTTAGGGTCACAAGAAGCCTCCGTTACGTGCGCGATTTCTCCGAGCAAATTTAGTTTGCTGCTTGCCAGTCCCAGCCCGCCGCCTCCAGTTCCAGCAGCGCCGCGAAGCGTCCGCCGCGCGCGATAAGCGCCGCTGGCGCGCCTTCCTCGACGATGCGTCCGTGATCGATAAGCACCACGCGGTGCGCCTCTCTGGCCGTGGCAAGCCGGTGCGCGACGGTCAGCACCGCCACGCCGCGATTGAGCGTCGTGGCACGCAGCGCCTCACGCAGTGCCGCTTCGCTCGCGCCGTCTAAAAAGGAGGTCGCTTCGTCGAACAACAGTACCGAAGGCCGCGACACCAGCGCACGGGTCAACGTCAGTAATTGCGCCTGACCGGCGGACAACTGCACGCCCACGCCGCCGCCGGAACCGCGCAGCACGGTGCCGTAGCCGTCGGGCAGCGCGCGAATAAAAGCGTCAGCGCCACTGATAATCGCCGCCTCAACCACGGCAGATTCCGCCACGCTTTCATCCTTGAGCGTCAGATTTTCCAGCACCGTGCCGCTGAACAACTGCGCCGCCTGCGGCACCATGCCGAATGCTTGCCGTTTGTTTTTATCCGGCAGCGCGTGCGGGTCGTGTCCCGCGACACGCACCGAGCCTTGCCACGGCGCATACAGACCGGCAAGCAGGTGAACCATGCTGGTCTTGCCCGCGCCCGTGCGCCCCACCAGTGCCACGTGTTCGCCGGGGGCCACGCGCAGGGAAACGCCGTGCAGCACCGGCGCACCGGGCGCGTAGCCGAAGACAACATCCTCAAGTACCAGGCCGTGTTGCCGTTGACCTTGCGGCGACACCTGTGGCGGCGCATCGGCAGGCAGGGCCAGCACGTCAAAAATGCGCTCCGCCCCCGATAGCGCGCCTTGCACCGTCTGCCACTCGTCACCCAACGCGGTGAGCGGCGTAAAAAAACGCTGTAGCAGCAATGCGAATGCGGTTAGCGTGCCAATGGAAACGCTTAACGAAGCCGTGGCGCCGGATACGCCCAAGGCATCACGCGTACCCGCCCACAGTAAAAAGGCAATCACGCTATACGTCATCAGCGCGGTCATCGGCGGATAGAAACTGGAATAAATCGTCGCGCGATTCGACGCCTGCAACACCCGCAGCAGCACCTGGCGAAAGCGCGCCACGAAATTCGCCTCGCGTTTGAAGGCCTGTATGACCTCGACGCCGCGCAGGGTTTCCTGCAAATGGGTATTCATTTCACCCACGGCGATGCGGTTGGCGCGCTCCGCCTCGCGGATACGCACCTGAAAATAACGCGTCACCGCAACCAGCGGCGGCAACACCAGCGACGCCGCCAGCGACAGCATCGGGCTTAAAATAATCATCGCTGCGGCGATGGTCAGCAGGCGAAACAGATTCGCCACCAGGGTGGCGACGCCGCTGGTGAATAGCGTATCCAGCGTATCGACGTCGGCCGTGCAGCGGCTGATAGCGTCACCCAGCGGCGTGCGGTCAAAATAGCTCGCGGGCAAGCGCTGCAAGTGATCGAACAGCCGCACACGCAGATCGCTGAGAACACCCTGCGCCACCGCCGCCGCCAGATAGCCGTAGATAAACGCGAGCGTCTGGCCTGCCGCTATCGCCCCCAGGTACCACAGCGCCAGCAAAAACAGCCCTTCGCGTTTGCCGGGCGCCAGATGATCGTCAACAATCCAGCGGATCAGCAGCGGCGGCAGCAGCTCGAATAGCGCGCCCGTCAGCACCAGCAGCGCAATCACCAAGAGCATACGGCGGCTGGGCCGCACCAGCTCGCCGAGCTGACGCCAATAGCGCGTGCCCATGGTGGCTGTGGTGGCAGTGGCGGCGCTCATGCCGCATCCTCACGCTTGAGCACCGCCTGCTCGCTGCGCGCGCTTTGCGCCTGAGCACGGTAAATGCGCGCATATAAACCGCCGCGTGCCATCAATTCATCATGCGTGCCCTGCTCCGCGATGCCGCCGTTCTCGAGCACCACCACGCGATCGGCGAGCGGAAAGGCCGCGAGGCGCTGAGAACACAGCAAAATGGTTGCGCGGTTGCTCGCAGGCTGATGCATACCGAAAGCCTCACGCAGCGCGGCGGTGATGCGCGTCTCGGTCTCGACATCGACCGCAGAGAACGGGTCATCCAGCACCAGCAAGCCGGGTGTATCCGGCGCATAGGCTGCGATTGCGCGCGCCAGGCCCAGACGCTGCCGCTGGCCGCCGGAAATGCGCACGCCCAGCTCGCCGATGGGCGTATCCATGCCGCGCGGAAACGCCGCAACGTCACTGTCGAGCGCAGCGATTTGTACAGCCCGCACGGCGAACGCTGCGCCATCCGCGCGGGCCGCCATTGGCACGTCCATGAGCACGTTATCGCGCACCGAGCCGGAGAACAGATGCGCGTCCTGCGGCAGGTAACCAGCGAGGCCCGCCAGACGCTCTACTGCTGAACCGTCTGCCGTGGATAGCCGCACCGACCCTGACGCGATGGGATAGATGCCGAGCAGCGCACGTGCCAACGCGCTCTTGCCCGACCCCACCGCGCCGGTCACCGCCACCAAACTGCCGGGCGCAATCTCGAGCGAGAAATCAGCCAGCGCGGGCCGTGTTGCACCGGGGTAGATAAAGGTGACGCTATTCAATACGGCGCCGAACGCGCCCGAATGTTCCCGCTGAGCGGTTGTTTCCTCGCGGTTCATGCCGGCAACGTGGCCGGACTTGAACGATGCGTAGGCCGGTTCATGCACCACGGTTAGCGCCGGCGCCAGCATCGGCGCCAGCCGCGCGTAAGCCGCAGCGCCGCTCTGGATCGAATTAACCATCTGCGGAATGCGAAAGCCGCGCTCGACAAAGCGGATGAACAACGCGAGATAAGCGACGAAAATGCCTATGCTCATCGCGCCGTTAATCACGCGCTCGCCGCCCTGCCAGATCACGATCAGAATGCCCGACATCATCAGCGTGTTGTAGAGCGGCGGCAAACCCAGACGCAGGCGCGCAGCACTCAGATTGCATTCGGCAAAGCGCCGCGAATAGGTATCGATCACGCCCGTTGCCGCCGCACCACGCCCAAAAAAGCGCAGTACGCGCAAGCCGGACAGCAGTTCCTGAATGTTCGCGGTCAGCGCGGCGCTGGCCTCGCGGGCACGGGTGGTGCGCGCCCGCACCCAGCGGCCCGACGCATGCGCAATCAACATCGCCAGCGGCGCCGGGGCCAGTGCCAGCAAGGTCAGCGGCGCATCGATGACCAGCATCGCCACCACAAACGACAGCGAAAACAAAACCGTATCCCAGGTCTCGATAGTGAACTCGCGCAGACCGACGCCGAGCACTTCCACGTCACCGACAATGCGCGCCATCTGCTCGCCGATGGAGGTCTTGTGCAGATCAGCCAGCGGTCGCGACAGCGCCCCGCGCAGGGCATCGGCGCGCAGGTTGGCGCGCATGCGCACATTGGCGGTAATCAGCCACCAGCGCTTTAACACGCGCGGCCCCTCGGTGAGCAGCGTGCCCGCGATCAGCAGCAACGCGGCGAACGTTACGTCGTCCAGCGTCGCCGTGCCGCGCTCCAGCGCCAGCGCCTTGTCGAGCGCATTGCCCAGCAAAAGGGCCGGCAGGATCACCGCCGTGTTCATCACAATGCCGGCCAGCGAGCCTACGACAAGCTGGCCCGCGACCTGACGGAAATACGCGCGCAGATTCCAGAGATACGTCACGTCATCAGGTCTATCGCGCGACGGCGTAAGTGAAATCGTCGAACAGCGTAACACTGTCCGCCTTGGTCCACACGCCAACCGCGCCCGCACCGGCGATGTGCTCGTCGTCCATTTCGATGCAGGCCTTGCCGTTGAAAATCACGCAAATACTTTTTCCGGAAAATTTCACGCGCATGGTGTGCCACGTATTGCGCGGCACCGGCGCATCAACATACTTCAGCGTGTTGCGGCGGCCGTTCTGCGTGTAATAGAGTGACACGTTGTCCTCCAGCGCATTGGCGCGCGCGACGTAATACTGGTCGCCGTCTTGCCAGCGCCACACCACCCCTCCTGCCTGATCCTCGCGCCCGGAAACCGATTTGAACCTCACCTCGACGTAGCCATCGGCGAACGACGCATCCGGCTTTACGCACCACGGGAACGTGCCGCTACCCGATTGCTTGAGCACGTTGGGCTTGCTCGGTGCAGTGGTGTCGGCTTCGACCGTCCATAGCGGCGAGCCGCGTCCGGTGACGCCGGCGCGCCAGCCTGCGGGCAAAGCGCCCGGCACGTCCTGATCGAATGAAAATAATCGAATAGCGGCATCAGTGGTAGTCATCGCTGCTGACTCCTTTCAACGTCGTTCAGTAATGGTGCGGTAATAGCGCACGCGTTTGAGGGTGGATTATCGAGACCGATTCTACTGGCACTTGCTTTGGCTTGGGTGAGATCAATTTTCCACCATGAATGTTCCATTGACGCCAGGGCAAGCAGCGCTCCGTCCGCAGCAAATGTAAGCGCACGAAATCCTGTGTCCCATTGCTCCCGTCCATGCAGCCTGATTTCGCGCTCGCGCAGCGCGAAACTGTCCGCATCTATCAGCCATAAACTCGCCTGCACGTTACTGGAGATGATGGCAGACCCCGCGCTATCCAGCACCATATCGGGATCGCAAATGAATCGGGCCGCCGACCAGTTCGGTAACTTTATTTTGCGTATCAGCCGTTTGCGCTTCCTGGCGGTGTCGTAGACACGTACCTTATCAAACGTCAGCACCCAGAGCCGGTTGCGTAGCGCGTCCTTCCTCACGCGAAGGGCATCCCGCTCGATCATCCCGTACGATTCCCCCTGGAGATCGGCGCTATCCGTGCGGCCTGCCGATGCACTTTGAGAGAGCATTTCACCATTGCTGCAGCCAGCCATTGCGGTCACGGCGTAAAACAAGATTAATCCACTACGAATCGAGACGATGTTATTGCTCATAAACAGACTCCTCTCTGGTGAGATCAGAGCAGCTCTTGAGACGAGATCGTCTTGAGTGCCGGGTGTCTGCAAAAAACCCGGCCGGGTAGATTGACTGCTGCTATAGTGACGCCATATCCATAGTTATTTTTACAATCTATGCACCCAACCACCTGTCACTGGTGCAAATTCTCATCCATAATGGGCCAACGCGCAAAGCATCCTTTCTCGTAACAGACATAGATTTTCTAATGATCTAAGGCAACCCATGCGGCGACGTCTCCCTTCTCTCAATGCGCTCAAGGCCTTCGAGGCCAGCGCGCGTCAGGAGAGCTTCACCCAGGCGGCCAACGAATTGTGCGTGACGCAAGGGGCCGTCAGTCAGCAGGTCAAAGCGCTCGAATCTGAATTAGGCGTGCGGCTGTTTCGCCGCGAACGCCAGCGGCTCATCATTACGGAGGCTGGGCGAACCTATCTCGAGGTGGTGCGCGACGCGTTCGATCGCCTTGCTGCGGGCACCGAGCGGTTGTTGCAGCGAGAGCAATCCGGTACTTTGACCATCACCACATCGCCCAACTTCGCCGCCAAGTGGCTGGTGCATCGGCTCGGACGCTTCTCCGAGACGCACCCCGGCATCGATCTACGGGTCAGCGCCTCCGTTCAGCACATCGATTTTGCCCGCGAAGATATCGACTTGGCCATCCGCCACGGCGACGGACAGTGGCCCGGTATGCACGTGATGCGTCTATGCACCGAGGAACTTTTTCCGGTGTGCAGTCCCAAGCTGCTGAAGGGACGCGGCGCACTGCGTCTGCTTCGCGATGTCAAGCATCACACGCTGCTTCATACCAATGATACGAATAACTGGGAAAATTGGTTGGCGCGGGTAGACGCCCGTGTTGGCGTTGGCGGCGTCGACGCCAAGCGTGGAATCATCTTCAATCAGGCCAGCATGGCTATCGATGCTGCAGTCGATGGTCAGGGCATCGCACTGGCGCGCACGGCGCTCGCCTCGGGGGACTTGATCTCCGGCCGTCTTGTCCGGCCATTCCGGCAAGCCTTCGACGCGCCGTATGCGTTTTGGATCGTCTGTCCCAAATCAACGGCGGCGCTGCCGAAGATATCGGCTTTTCGCGACTGGCTGCTGAAAGAGGCGGCAAACGATGCCCGG
>JAYVQD010000190.1:0-8442 GCA_043777275.1 Nitrosomonadales bacterium | reverse complement strand
CGCCCTGCACGTGGCCGACACGGTTGCCCACATGCATGCCCACCGGCAGTTTGCCGGTCGCGCCTGCAGGCGTGCGTTTGACCACCGGGTTCCACAGGCTTGTCAGCAGATCAGCGTTCTGTGCAACACGCAGGGCTTTTTCGACGCGACGGATCACGTCTTTTTCAGCGGCTTCGAGTTCGTTTTTTTTCAATAGCGGTAACGCCGCACCATCCGGCCCGCCTTCCCATGGCAGGCCGTGCATCACCATGCCTTGCGGTGCGGGCGGCGACACCCACGTGCCCGACATGCGCATGACTTCGCGGCCACTGCACACGATGCGCCCGGCCGCCACGCTTTCCGGCAACGCGGTGTGCGGCGAAAAGCCGCTGCCGCGTCCGCTGATTTCGAGCGCGCCGCGCGCGGGTTCGCCGGTGAATTCAACGCGCAGCATCAGCGTCGCGGTGCGCACGTTGGGGTCGATAAACACACGATTCGCCGCGGCCAGCGCCATGTCCGCGGAGAACAGCATCGCCGCGCGATGCACAATACCATCGGCGTTGGTGCAATGTGGCGCGGCGGCGACGGTAAATTCAACGCCGTCCGTGGCGTAGCGCTGCGGCGTGAAACCGAGAAAATAACCGGCGAAATGCATGCCCGGTGCGCGGTTGCTGGAAATCGAGCGCAGCACATGGCGGCGAATAAAATCAGTGTCTTGCGGATTGAAGCTCACGGGTGCGATATTTTTGTAAGTATTTGTTTTTATTGAATTAATTATTCTGACTTCGGATCGCGTTCCAATAACTCCCGCGCCACTTGCGCAGCCGATTGCGGCGCATCGAGCACGCGGCATACCGCATCGGTAATCGGCATGTCGATGCCGCGTTGTATTGCGATGCGCGCAACTTCGCGTGCGCTGTAGACGCCTTCGGCGACGTGACCGAGTTCACCGAGTATTTCCGCCAGCGGCTTGCCCTCCGCCAGCCGTAAACCGACGCGGCGGTTACGCGACAGGTCGCCGGTACAGGTGAGTATCAGATCGCCCACACCGGCGAGTCCCATGAACGTTTCCACGCGCCCGCCCATCGCCACACCGAGCCGCGAAATTTCCGCCAGCCCGCGCGTCATCAAGGCGGCGCGCGCGTTCAAACCGAGCTTGAGCCCGTCGCAGATGCCGGTGGCAATCGCCATCACGTTTTTGACCGCGCCGGCGACTTCCACGCCCACCACGTCGCTACTCGAATACACGCGTAGCGCGCCGCCGTGCAGTTCGCGCGCGGTGGCGCTGGCGAACGCGGCATCGGTGGAAGCCAGGGTCAGCGCCGTGGGCTGTCCGCGCGCGACTTCTTCGGCGAAGCTGGGGCCGGATAACACGCCGCTGACTGCACCCGCTAGCACGGCGGCGCACACCTGATGCGGCAATAGCGCGTGTTCGCGCTCGAAACCTTTGCACAGCCATACCACCGGGGTGGTGCAGCCCGCTGCCTTAACCCGCAACAGGGTGTCGCGCAGCCCGGCGGTGGTCATCGCTGCCAGCAGCAGATTCGCATGGCGCAGCGCCACGTTTACCTCAGCGCTGACCATAACCGACGATGGAAACGCAACCTCCGGCAGATAACGGCGATTGCGGCGGCTGGATTGCATCGCCGCCGCCTGCGCAGGATCGCGCGCCCACAGCGTTACGTTATGCCGGGCAGCGAGGTGTATCGATAGGGCGGTGCCCCACGCTCCGGCGCCCAGTACGGTGATGTTCACTTTTTGAAGGATGAAGGATGAAGGATGAGGGATGAAAACACGCAGGTTTCGTGGGGCATGACCGCACACGGTAAAACGCGAATCATAAAAAATGGAAAGCCGCGCTTGTTACTCACCTCCCAATCGCCCTTTTTCATCCTTCATCCTTCCGCCTTCATCCTTGCACTCAAACGCCCCACACCTGCGACACGCGGATGAAGCCGGATACGCCGTCGCGATGGCGCACGCGCAGCCAGCCGCCAGGCACCACTTCGGTCAGTTCCAGCAGCACGTCCTGCTGTGCCTGAAACAGCACCGGTGCATTGTCATCGGCGCCTTGCCGCACCTGCGCCACCGGCGTCTTGACCATAACGCTGCGCTGCTTGCCGGAAACCTGTTTCGCGTCTACCCAGCTCAACGCGCCGTTCGCATCGCGCACCTTGACCCAGCGCTCGACCACCACGATCACTTCCAGCGGATAACCACGGCTCACCACAAACAGTTTTTTGGATTGCGCGGAAGGCGCATCGTAGAGCACCGCCGCTTCGTCCGACACCGAGCGAAAATCCGCCGCCGGCACGCTGGCCGCACCCATAGCCCACAGTGCCGCCAGCAACCCGATCAGCGCGCGGCCAGCCAACTCAGTTCACCTGTGACGGCGCAGGCGGTTCGCTGCGCTGCTGTTGAGCGTGCTGCTGTGCCTGCGCGAACACTTGATTGAAATCCATGTGCTGCAGGATCACCGGCGGAAATCCGGCGCGTGACACTGCGTTGGAAACTGCTTCGCGCGCATACGGCAGCAACGTGGTCGGGCACAGAATGCCGAGCACCGCATCCAGATCCTGCGGCGGCAGATTGCGGATATGAAACAACCCCGCCTGCGCCACTTCGACCAGAAACACCGTGCGGTCGGTTAATTTCGCGGTGACGGTTGCCGTGAGCACCACCTCGTATAACGCACCCTGCTCCACCACGGTGGCGCCGGTGTGGATGTTGACTGCAATCTGCGGCTGCTCGTTAGACAGAAATATGGCCGGGGCGCCCGGCACTTCGAGCGACAGGTCTTTGACGTACACTTTCTCGATACTGAAAATCGCCTGCTGTGCCGCGGGGTCGTCCGTTGACGGCTGGGGTTGCTGCGGTTGCTCGCTCATTGCATGTACTTTCTTTGATAAATCGTTTGAATTATTTCGCCAACAACGGATCGAGGCCACCCGCGCGATCCAGCGCGGAAAGGTCATCGTAACCGCCCACGTGCGTGTCGCCGATATAGATTTGCGGCACGGTGCGGCGTCCGGTTTTTTCCATCATTTCGGTGCGGCGCACGGGATCACGATCGATATACACTTTTTCGATATCCTTAACACCTTTGTTTGCCAGTAGCCGCTCCGCGGATACACAGTACGGTCAAACTGCGGTGCTATACATCAATACTTTAGCCATGTTTTCCAGTAATCCAGTTTAAGAAATCATTGTTAAGATTTTATTTTTCGAGCGGCATGCCGGCCTGCACCCAGGCGCCAATACCGCCGCGCAAGGCGACAACGTCGGCAAAGCCCTGCTTGCGCAGGTTGTCCGCGACCGCCGCCGAACGCCGTCCGCTGGCGCAACTGACGATCACCGGCTTGCTTTTGAATTTCTCCAGCGCCTTCAGGTGATCGGCGAGTTGCTTTTCCGGCACATGGCGTGCATTGGTGATGTGTCCGCCGGCGAACTCGGTGTCGTCGCGCACGTCGAGCACCACGGCGTCTTTACGGTTAATCAACATCACCGCGTCTGACGGCCCGACCTCGGTGGCGGTACGCATGCCGCGCGAAAACAACGGAAAAATCAGCATGCCGCCCGATACCACCGCCAAGCCGAGCAACACCATGTTGAACGGACTCTTCTGCAAGAAAACGAAAAACTGCTCCAAGGCGAACTCCTGAAATAGATTAGAATTATACCGTATGCGGTTACTCAAATATTTCTCATCAAAAACATGAACCTATCGTGAAACTATCGTGGCCATATCGTGAAAATTACGCCGGTTCTCCTGCTCATCCTCGATGGCTTCGGCCACCGTGAAGAATGCGATCACAACGCGATTTGTCAGGCGCGTAAACCGCACTGGAATTTTCTGTGGAAGACGCACGCCCACACCATCATCGACGCCTCTGAAAAAATGGTCGGGCTGCCCACCGGGCAAATGGGCAACTCCGAAGTCGGTCACATGAACATCGGCGCCGGACGGGTGGTGTATCAGGATTACACCAAGATCGAACACGCCATCGAAACCGGCGAGTTCCGGCGTAATCCGGCGCTGTTGAAAGCCATCGAGGCCGGCAAACAAGGCGCGCTGCATATCCTCGGCCTGCTGTCGCCGGGCGGCGTGCATAGCCACGAATCGCAGATCCATGAAATGGTGGACATGGCGGCGCAGGCCGGCGTGAAAAACATCTACGTGCATGCGTTTCTGGATGGCCGCGACACGCCGCCGAAAAGTGCCGAGCCGTCGCTGATGTCGCTGCAAAAAAAATTCGAGTCGCTCAACACGGGCCGTATTGCCTCCGTGTGCGGACGTTATTTCGCCATGGATCGTGACCAACGCTGGGAGCGCATGAAACCGGCGTACGACCTGATCACGCAAGGCGCCGCTACGCACTGGGCCGCCTCCGCCACCGACGCGCTGGCGCTTGCCTATCTGCGCGGTGAAAGCGACGAATTCGTGCAAGCGACCGCCATCGTGCCGCCCGGCAGCAAGCCGGTGCGCATGAACGACGGCGACGCCGTCGTATTCATGAACTTTCGCTCCGACCGCGCGCGGCAGATGACCCGCGCGCTGACCGATGCTGCGTTCGATGGCTTCGCGCGCGCGCACGCGCCCCGGCTCGGCGCGTTCTGCACATTGACCACTTACGGCGAGGATTTCGCGCACATTCCCGCCGCGTATCCGCCCCAAAGCGTCGCCAATGGTTTCGGCGAATATCTGGCCTCGCGCGGCTTGAAACAACTGCGCATCGCCGAGACCGAAAAATACGCGCACGTCACCTACTTTTTCAACGGCGGCGTCGAAACGCCCTATGCCGGGGAAGACCGCGTGATGGTGCCGTCGCCCAAAGTCGCCACCTACGATCTGCAACCGGAAATGAGCGCGCGCGAAGTCACCGACAAACTGGTGGCGGCGATTCAAAGCAAAAAATACGATGCCATCGTCTGCAACTACGCCAACGGCGACATGGTAGGCCACACCGGCGACCTGGCCGCCGCCACCCGCGCGATAGAAGTTCTCGACGAATGCATCGGCCGCGCGGTCGAAGCTATGCAGGCCATCGGCGGCGAGGTGCTCATCACCGCCGACCACGGCAATGCCGAAACCATGCTCGACACCACCACGCAGCAGGCACACACCGCGCACACCCTGAATCTGGTGCCGCTGCTCTACATCGGCCGCCGCGCAAAAGTCGCGGACGGCGGTGCGTTGCAGGATGTCGCGCCCACGCTGTTGCGCATTATGGGATTGCCACAGCCCGCCGAAATGACCGGCAAGCCGCTGCTTGAATTCGTCTAGTGAATTTGCGGCCGTTCGCGTGATATATCATAAGTATTTGTTTTTATTGAGTTTTTTTTTAAGCATATGCGGTGTAACACAGGCCGCGAGCAATGCCGCCGGGGCCAAAGAAGAACTCCAACAACTGCGCAGCCGAATTGAGGCGTTGCAAAAACAAATCTCCGGCAGCGAAGAATCGCGTAGCGAAGCCGCCGATGCGTTGCGCGAATCGGAGCGCGCCATTTCCGACGCCAATCGCGAACTCGCCGGCCTCGAACAATCCTCGCGCACGGTAGCGCAGCGCGCCGAAGCGCTGCGCGGCGAATCGACTAAAGCATCGGGCGCGTTGTCTGAGCAACAGGCGGTACTGTCGCGCCTGCTGTATCAACAGCATGTGCAGCACGCCGGTGCGCAACCCGAAGCGCTGCGGCTGCTGTTAAGCGGCGAAAACCCGAACAGCATTACCCGCGAGCTGCATTACCTGAGTTACGTGTCGCGCGCGCGCGCCGATGCCCTGCGCGCCTTGCGCGACAACATTGCGACCTTAAAATCGCTGGGCGACGAAGCGGCCGCCAAAGCCGCCGAGATCAAAGCCATCGCCGCCGAACAGATCAACCAGCGCAAACGTCTCGAAGACGAAAAGCGCAAACACGCCGGCGTGCTGTCACGGCTTTCGCGCGACATCCAGCGCCAACGCCAGGAAGTCGGCGCCATGCAACGCAACGAAACGCGGCTGACGCATCTGATCGAGCAACTCGCGCGCATTGTCACGCGCACGCCTGCCGCACGGCCCAAACCCGTCCCCGCCCCCACCACCACGCCGCGCCAGCGCAATGATCGTGTCCCGGAGCCGAATGGGCTCACCGGCGCCTTCTCGCAACTGCGTGGCCAACTGGCATTACCCGTGCGAGGGGAACTTGCAGGCCGCTTTGGCAGTCCACGTAACGATGGCGGATTAACCTGGAAAGGCTTGTTGCTGGCTGCCAAGGGAGGCGAATCGGTGCGGGCCGTTGCCGCTGGTCGGGTGGTTTACGCCGACTGGCTGCGCGGCTTCGGCAATTTACTGATTATTGACCATGGCGAGAGCTATATGAGCCTTTATGGCTATAACGAAACCCTTTTAAAGCGCATTGGTGACGAAATACACGGTGGCGACGCTGTAGCCACGGTGGGCAACAGCGGCGGGGGCACGGAATCAGGTTTATACTTTGAACTGCGTCATCAGGGTAAGCCGTTCGACCCGATGACCTGGATCAAAGCGCGGTAGGTAGTGGGATGCACATCACAGTCACTGGAGCAGTTTATGCGTAACAAGTTGAGTCAGTTTGGTCTTATCGTTGCTGGCGTGCTGATCGGCATTGCCATCAGCCTTAATTTTTCGGCGGTGGCGCAGCGCGATGGCGCCTCGCGCGCGGTGTTGCCGCTGCCGATCGAAGAGCTGCGCGCGTTCACCGAGGTGTTCGACCGCGTGAAACGCGATTATGTCGAGCCGGTAGAAGACAAAAGGCTTATCACCGAAGCCATCAACGGCATGTTGACCGGCCTGGATCCGCATTCGGCCTATCTCGATCAGGAAGCGTTCCGCGAAATGCAGGTCGGCACGCAAGGGCAATTCGGCGGCCTGGGCATCGAAGTGGGCATGGAAGACGGCTTCGTAAAAGTGATTTCACCGATCGACGACACACCGGCGTCGCGCGCGGGCGTGATGGCGGGTGATTTGATCGTCAAGCTCGACGACGCCTCGGTCAAAGGCATGACGTTAAACGACGCCGTGAAACAGATGCGCGGCAAGCCCGACACCCCGATCCGGCTCACCATTGTGCGCAAAGGCGAAACCGCACCCATCGAACTCACACTGGTGCGCGCGATCATCAAGATTCAGAGCGTCAAATCCACGCTGCTGGAACCCGGCTACGCCTACTTCCGCGTCACCCAGTTCCAGGAAGGCACCGGCGAGCTGCTCGCACGCGCCATCGAAACCCACTTCAAGGCTAACAACGGCGCCATGCGCGGCATCGTGCTCGATCTGCGCAACGATCCGGGCGGATTGTTGAATAGCGCGGTGGCGGTGTCAGCGATGTTCCTTGAGCCGGGTCAGTTGGTGGTGTACACCGATGGCCGCGCCGAAGATTCCAAAATGCGCCTGAACGCCAGCCCCGAACATTATCTTCGCGGTCGCAACCGCGAAGATTTTGTGCGCGGACTGCCGCCCGCGATCAAGAAAGTGCCGATGGTGGTGCTGGTCAATGGCGGCTCGGCGTCGGCGTCTGAAATCGTCGCGGGTGCGTTGCAGGATCACAATCGCGCGGTCATCATGGGCCAGCAAACCTTCGGCAAAGGCTCCGTGCAAACCATCTTGCCGCTGGGCAGCAACACCGCCATCAAGTTGACCACCGCGCGCTACTACACGCCGCAAGGCCGCTCGATTCAGGCTAAAGGCATCACGCCGGATATTGCGCTCGAAGGCCCGGTCGACAAATCCGCCAGCCTGCGTCTGCGCGAAGCAGACCTCAGCAAACATCTAAGCGAAACCAAGGGCGATGCCAAAGCCGATGTCAAAGCGGACCCCAAGGATCAAGACAAGGAAAAGATTGCTGCCGCGACACGCGCGAAATTTAATTTCACACCGGAAGTGCGTCCTGAAGTCGATCTCAAGGAGCTGCGCCCCGGCCCCGGCGAAGTAGTGTCCAAGAAAGACTACGAGCTGCATCAGGCCATCGCCTTCCTCAAATCTCGGTAAAATAATTGTTTTAAAACAAATACTTACGATATATTGATCGCCCAGGGGCGTTACCTCCCCTGGGCGTTTTTGTTTCAGCACACTCTGAGTTTGATGAACGATGAACCCTATGAACGACGAGCAGTTGCTGCGTTACAGCCGCCACATCCTGCTGCCGGAGATCGGCGTCGAAGGTCAGGAAAAACTGCGCGCGTCGCGAGCGCTGCTGATCGGCGCGGGCGGGCTGGGTTCGCCGATTGCGTTGTATCTCGCGGCGGCCGGCGTGGGCACGCTCACGCTGTGCGACGACGACGACGTTGATTTGACCAACCTGCAGCGGCAGATCGTGCATCGCACGCAGGCCATCGGGCAGCCCAAGGTGGAGTCGGCGCGCGACACGCTGGCGACGATCAATCCCGAAACAAAAATCGAACTGGTGAAACAACGGGTCGCCGGCGCGGCGCTCGACGCGCTGGTCGCC
>JAYVQD010000189.1:0-2191 GCA_043777275.1 Nitrosomonadales bacterium | reverse complement strand
CTTGCGTCACCGTGCCGACTTTCGGATTCGGCATCAATCCGCGCGGCCCCAGAATCTGGCCCAGCGCGCCCACCACGCGCATCGCATCGGGCGTGGCGATTACCACGTCGAAATCCATCTTGCCCGCCTTGATATCGGCAGCCAGATCATCAAAACCCACAATGTCGGCGCCCGCTTCCTTGGCTTTGGTCGCGTTGTCGCCTTGAGCGAACACCGCCACGCGCTTGTCTTTGCCGGTACCCTTTGGCAGCACGATCGCGCCGCGCACGGTCTGATCCGATTTCTTGGCGTCAATACCCAAATTGATCGACACATCAATCGACTCGTTGAACTTCGCGGTTGCGTTTTCCTTGACGGCTTTCAACGCGTCGGTAACCGGATAGAGCTTTTCGCGATCAACGTTGGAACGCAACGCTGTGTAACGCTTGGAATCTTTAGCCATGATCAGCCCTCCACCACGTCGACGCCCATGCTGCGGGCGCTGCCGGCGATCGTGCGCACTGCCGCTTCAAGATCAGCAGCGGTGAGATCGGGCATTTTTGTTTTAGCGATTTCTTCGGCTTGCTTGCGCGTGATCTTGCCCACCTTGTCGGTGTGCGGCGTCTTGCTACCCGATTCAATTTTCGCTGCTTTTTTGATGAGGATCGACGCCGGCGTCGTCTTCATCACAAAGGTAAAGCTCTTGTCCGCATACGCGGTAATCACGCACGGCACCGGCAGACCCGGCTCCAGCTTCTGCGTGGCTGCGTTAAACGCCTTGCAGAATTCCATGATGTTCAAACCGCGCTGACCGAGCGCCGGGCCGATAGGTGGCGAGGGATTTGCCTTGCCCGCAGGCACTTGCAATTTAATAAAGCCGACTACTTTCTTAGCCATAACATTCTCCTGTTGGGTGCAAACGGCTGATTGCTCAACCTCCCCTTAAAATTACTTTAAAAACAATTACTTACAATAAACCGCTTCCTGCTTCGTACTGTATCAGGCTTTTTCGACCTGACTGAATTCCAGTTCCACCGGCGTCGAGCGCCCGAAAATCGTTACCGACACACGCAACTTGCTCTTGTCGTAATTAACGTCTTCAACATTGCCGTGGAAATCCGCGAACGGGCCGTCTTTCACTCGCACCGCTTCGCCTACTTCAAACAGCACTTTAGGACGCGGTTTTTCCACACCCTCTTGTATCTGGTGCAGAATATTCTGCACTTCTTTTTCCGAGATCGGCGTCGGCTTGGTCGCCGTGCCGCCGACGAAACCCGTGACCTTCGGCGTGTTTTTCACCAGGTGCCACGACTGCTCGTCCATATCCATCTCGACCAGCACATAGCCGGGGAAAAATTTGCGCTCGCTGGTGCTTTTTTGCCCGGACTTCATCTCAACCACTTCTTCGACCGGCACCAGAATCTGACCGAATTTATCCTGCATGCTTTGCCGCTGAATGCGATCAGCCAGCGCGCGCTGCACACTTTTTTCAAAGCCGGAATAGGCGTGTACCACATACCATCTCTTGCTCATGATTCACCCCGGCCGATCAGCTTTTTAACCACCCACAGCAAACTCGCGTCCACCAGCCACAGAAACAGCGCCATGATGAGCACGAATACAAACACGATAGCCGTGGTCTGCAACGTTTCCTTGCGCGTAGGCCACACCACCTTGCGGGTTTCATCCACCGATTCCTGCGCGTAGACCCTGAACTGCTGCCCCCACGCCGTCGTTAGAAATAGCAACCCGCCGGCAATCAAGCCGCCCAATACCGCCAGCACACGCAAAATCAGCGCCTTGTCGGTGTAGTAGTGAAACGCCGCTATACCCGCGATCACCAGCAACACCGCACCTACGACTTTAATCTTATCAACCATTCATATGAACCGGATGCCGGGCCTTTCGCCAATCAACATTCGCGCGCCGGGAAACCATCCCGTGTGTTTGTTTCCCGAATTTCTAAACTGGCAGGCCAGGAGGGTCTCGAACCCCCAACCCTCGGTTTTGGAGACCGATACTCTACCAATTGAGCTACTGGCCTAAAAATTCTGTGAACCCTGAACCGTGCGATGTGAGACATAGCCCCACATCGCCCGTTTCATCCTTCCCCTGCTATTAATTACTCGATAACTTTCGCGACGACACCGGCGCCGACCGTTCTGCCACCCTCGCGTATCGCGAAGCGCAGTCCCTCTTCCATCGCGATCGG
>JAYVQD010000188.1:0-2192 GCA_043777275.1 Nitrosomonadales bacterium | reverse complement strand
TTCCGGGAAATCGCTCCCCGGAATACGCTACGCTTTTTCCGGGCTACAATCCGGCGCATCCAGAAAGCATCGCGAATACAACATGATTACAAGCGACTCCATCCAAACCATAGACCGTTTCGTCACGCATGTGTCCACGGTACCGGCAAATCTGGGCCAAACCGTGGGGCTGCATCTGCGCGAGAAAGTCGCGCCGGCCGTGGCGGCCAGCAGGAATCCGCACGTGGTGCTTTTCGTGCATGGCGGATTTTCGCCGTCGAACGTGGCCTACGATCTCGACTACCAGGACGACTACAGTTTCATGCGCGTGCTGGCGCGCGCGGGCTATGACGTGTTCGCGATGACGCACACGGCTTATGGCTCATCACCCAAACCGATGATGGATGATCCGTGCAATGTCGATGCCGCATCCCAACACCATCTGATTCCGCACGTGTTGAAAGAACGCACCGCGCCTCGTTATCCGTTCAAGCTGGTATCCAGCCGCACCGAGCATGATGAGGTGGAAACAGTCGTGAAATTCATCATGGATTTACGCAAGGTAGAACGCATCAGCATGATCGGCTGGTCCACCGGCACGCCGCGCGCGGGTGGCTTTGCGGCGATGCATCCGGATAAAGTGAACAAGCTGGTGCTCTACGGCCCCGCGCCGTATTTCGCGAGCGACACGCCGCCGCATCCGTTCCCCGAATCGGGCGCGCCGATGATCCTGCAAAGTTGGGACATGCTGATGGAAAAGCGCTGGCAGAACGATTGCCGCAGCGAAGGGCAGATCGAGCATGCTGAAATCCGCGAGATCATGTGGAAGGCATTGATGCAGGAAGATGGCTTGGGCGCCGCCTGGACGGCCGATGGCCGCGGCATCATGCGCGCGCCCAACCGCATGAACTTCGGCTGGCGCGCGAACATCGGCAGCATCAAAGCGCCGACGCTTTGTTTGTTGGGTGAATTCGATAATTACGTGAATCGTTTTCCGACGTGGGGTGGGTTGACGATGGACAACCGCGTGTTTATCAAAGTGGGCTGCGCGTCACACTTCATGCAGTATGAGCGCGTGCGCTTTGTGCTGCACAAGGCGGCGCTGGAGTGGCTGGCGAGCGGCACGGTGCAAGGGCAGCAGTTTGCGCAGTTGCAGTCGGATCGGGATGGGAAGTTGGGGCCGCTGGAAAAATAATGTGTAGGTTGGGGTGACGAAGGAACCCCAACGCTCGCGGTGATGCACCACCCATGTTGGGCTTCCTTCGTCAGCCCAACCTACGGGAGGCAACATGAATCAAGTGAAAGTGATATTGCGAACGATAGCGCTGACGGGTTGGTGTGTTGGCGCGCTGTCGGCCCACGCCGCCACCCTCACCGTCGATTGCGACGCGGGCGGCGCCATCATGAGCGCGCTCGCCAAGGCGCAACCCGGCGACACAGTGCTGGTGAGCGGCTATTGCAAGGAACACGTCAACATCGCGCCGGAACTCGTGCGCATCACGCTCGACGGGCAGAAGAAAGCGACGATACATCACCCCGGCGGCACGCAAGCCTCGCCGCACGCGATCTACAACCGCGGCAAGGAAATCACCATCAAGGGCTTCACCGTGACCGGCGGGCTCGACGGCATCCATCTGTCCGGCCCGGCGTCGACCGTTCTTGACGGCAACGTGGTGGTTAAAAACAGCGGGCGCGGCATCCACATCGACAAGGGCAGCATCGCGCGCATGCTGAACAACACCGTCGAAGACAGCGGCGGCATCGGCATCAGCATCACCGGAACCTCGTACGCCTACATCGGCGTCTTCATTCCCCGCATCCCCGCACTTTCACCCAACACCATCCGCAACAACGGCGGCCCCGGCATCAACCTCGAACGCGGTTCGGGCGCATGGATCGTGGGCAACGTCATCAGCGGCAACAAGGGCAGCGGCATCGCGGTTAACCGCAACGCGCAGGCCGACGTGATCGCCAACACCATCAGCGGCAACAGCGGCGACGCCATCACCGTCAGTCACAACGGCGGCGTGAATTTGAGCAGCGAGCCGCGTAAAGATGGGCCGAACCAGACGGCGGCGGGGCAGAGCAACGGCGGCGTTGCGATTCGCTGCGTGGCGGGTGGCTATGTCGATGGGCCGATGGGTACGCTGGCGGGTACGCAGGGGCTGAAGGTGATTGACAGCGGTTGCGTGGATCGGGTGACGGCGGGGAAG
>JAYVQD010000187.1:0-2193 GCA_043777275.1 Nitrosomonadales bacterium | reverse complement strand
TGCACCGGAAAGCCCGTGGTGTTCTACAAAGTGCAGTCCAACGCCGCCGAGATCGAGGCCATGCGCTCTGGTCGCCTGCACGTCGGGGGTTTTTCTACCGGCCCCACCAACTACGCCGTTAATCAGGCGGGCGCGGTGCCGTTTTCGGTGAAGGGCACCGAGAAAGAATTGCAGGGCTACCAACTGATTATTATTGTCAGGAAAGATAGTCCCTATCAGAAACCCGCCGATCTCAAAGGCAAGCGATTGGCCCACGTGCAGCCCTCATCCAACTCGGGCAATCTCGCGCCGCGCGCCTTGTTCCCGGCGCTGGGCCTCATCGCCGACCGGGATTACAAAGTGCTGTATTCGGGAAAACACGACAACTCCATTCTGGGGGTGGCTGCCGGCGACTACGACGCCGCGCCGGTGGCGTCCACCGTGTTCAAACGCATGGCGGCGCGCGGGCAAATCAAAGAAGGCGATTTCCGCATCATCTGGCGCAGCGAAACGTTTCCGACAACCTCTTTCGCTTATGCGCATGATCTGGAGCCCAAGCTGCGCGACACCATGGTCAAATGTTTTTACGACTATCGCTTTCCCGCCGCGATGAAAAAAACATTTGACGGCGCCGACCGGTTTTTCCCCATTACCTATCAAAAAGACTGGGCGATAGTGCGCAAGGTGGCGGAAGGCAGCGGCGAGAAATTCAACAGCGTAGCGTTTGGAAAGTTACAGAAAAAAGAAACTGACGCGGCCGCTGCAAAAGCAGCATTGGTACCAATGGCGCCAAATAAATAATCATTGAAATAATCATTGCCACCGAGGTCACGGCGCCACTGGTGCTTTTCCAGTGGAAATATCCATAATCATGCGTGCCGCGAGATACAACCGCGGTTCGATGGACGGAATCAGAATGTACTCGGCATTGGTGGAATGCGAACCAAAGCCACGCAAGCCGAAACCTTCTACCACCGGCGCCTTGGTGGCGAGCGCGGCAAAGGCTGCATCGGTGCCGCCGCCGGTCGGACGGTCGCGCAGCGCCAGTTTTTGATCGATTTCTGCGTAGATGCCGACCGCGTGCGCACCGAGCGCGCGCGAGGCATCGGTGGCCTGCAACGGCGGGCGGCGCCGCTCGAAGTCGAGCGTGACTTCGGTTTCGGGCAATAACTTCGTCTTGATGCGTTCGCGCAGCGTTTGCTCGATGCCGTCGAGATCGGCGACACGATCCACGCGGATATCGGCCTGCGCCTGCGCACCGGGCGGGATCATGTTGCGCACGATGCCGGCACGCGACAGTGTCCAGTTAACGTGCGTGCCGACATTCGGGTTGGACAAGTCACGCGCCTGCAACACCTGATGCGAGATTTCATACAGCGCGTTGACGCCCAGATGCGGCGAAGAACCCGCGTGCGACGCGCGCCCGCGCACAGTAATGGTGGCGGCGCCGATGCCGCTGGTGGCGAGACGGATTTGATCTACGGTGGGTCCGCCGCCGCCTTCAAACGACAGCACCGCGTCGTGTTCGCCGCCCAGCTTGGTGATCAGAAAACGCGAACCCGGTGAACTGATTTCCTCGTCGGCATTGATGAGCACCGTGAGCGTGCCGTACTCACTGAAATTCAGTGCGCGCAGCATGGCCAGCGAGTGCAGAATAATCGCGATGCCCTGCTTGTCATCGGCAATGCCCAGACCATAGGCGCGCTCGCCGTCAATCTTGAACGGTTGACCTGCGAGCATGCCGCGCGGATACACGGTATCCATGTGCGCGATGAGCAGGATTTTTTTTGTGCCGGTGCCGGTAAACGTCGCGCGCACCATCTTGCCGATTTTGTCGGGTGTGTCGAACATTTTATAAACCTCGGGGCCCGCTTCAACCAGCGCCACCTTGGCGCCGAGTTTTGTGAGCCGCGCGGCGATCACGCCGGCGATCTTGTCGAGGCCTTCGCTGTCTGCGCTGCCGGACTCGATCTCTACCAGCT
The DNA here is from genome assembly GCA_043777275.1 of Nitrosomonadales bacterium. Classification (GTDB taxonomy): domain Bacteria; phylum Pseudomonadota; class Gammaproteobacteria; order Burkholderiales; family SG8-41; genus UBA5216. The sequence goes on along the minus strand of JAYVQD010000187.1, from coordinate 232 downwards.
CTTTCAATGTTTGCAGCACCGCAGGCTGCTCTTTTTTGGCAAGCGCGAGCACGGGTTCGTTGGCAGCGGCGCGCAGCCCGCTGGAAACCGTCAGCAGGGTGAATGCAATAATAGCAACGTAAGTGTTTGTTTTTAAACAATTTCTCATAACTAAGCCTGAGTGTTTATTTGAGCGCTGCTTTGCCATTTGAAATATCCATAATCATGCGCGCGGCGAGATACAGCCGCGGCG
>JAYVQD010000186.1:0-8516 GCA_043777275.1 Nitrosomonadales bacterium | reverse complement strand
CACATAGTTTTCCTGCCCGGCCACGCCCGGCTCATTGACAAGCCCGCCAAAGTGCCCAAAATGCCGGGTTTCGCGCCCAAGCTACCGGCCTACCGATCATCCGACGCGCATAACCTAACCAACCACGGAAAACCCCATGTCCAAGCTACTCGATGTCATCCGCGACCGCCGCAGCGACCGTCATTTCGCCAACAAGCCACTCGAAGCCGAAACGGTAGAAACCTTGCTCGACGCGTTTCGCTGGGCGCCGTCGTCCAACAACCGGCAGCCGTGGCGCGTGCTGATCGCAGCCGGCGCGGAAGCCAACCGTATTTTCGACGACGCGTTATCGGCGGGCAACAAACAATGGGCGCCGGCAGCCGCCTTGAAGATGGTCATCATCGGCGTGCCCGAAGAACAGCCGGAGAAAAACGGCGTGCAAAATGCCATGCTCGATCTGGGCATGGCCATGCAGAACATGATGCTGCAAGGTTATGCGATGGGACTCACCATTCATGCCATGGCCGGTTGGGATTACGACAAAATCTGCAAGGGCTTCGCGATCCCCGCCAACGCCAAACCGGCGGCGCTGATGGCGGCAGGCTATCGCGGGCGGGTTGAAGATTTGATCGAGGAAGTGCGCGCCAAGGATATGAAGCCGCGCACGCGCAAGGCGATAGCCGAGTTTGTTTATCGTGACGCGTTCGGCGCGGCGTTCCGGTAATCACACACCGCGGGATGCGAAAGCTACTCGGCCTTCGCCCCTGTCGCTTTGACCACCTTGCCCCACTTTTCAATCTCACGCCGGATAAACGCGCCGAATTGTTCAGGATTCAGCATCGCGGGTTCAAAATCAGCGGCGTCCATTTTGTCGCGGCTCGCGCGGTCTTGCAGTATGGCCGCGCTTTCCTTGTAGAGCCGCGCGATGATTTCGGGCGCGGTTTTCGCCGGCGCGACGATGCCGTACCACACGCTGGCCTCGTAGCCTGCCACACCGGATTCGGCGATGGTCGGCAGATCCGGCAGCTTGGCGATGCGCTTGCTGCTGGAAATCGCCAACGCTTTTAAGCGCCCGCCTTTGACCAGCGGCATCGCGCCCGGCGTGGAGGCAAACGACAACTGTATCTGCCCCGCCACCAAGTCGGTATTGGCGGGCGCGGCGCCCTTGTACGGCACGAACACCATGTCGAGCCCGGCCATGCTCTTGAACAATTCGGTGGCCAGATGCGCGGCATTGCCCGGCACCGCACCGAAATTCAACTGGCCCGGTTTGGATTTCACCAGTGCGATGAGCTGCTTGATGTTGCTGGCCGGCAGCGAAGGATGCACCACCGCGACGAACGGCGCAGAGGCCGCCAGAATAATCGGCGCGAAATCACGCACCGGGTCATAACCAAGTTTCGGATAGAGGCTGATGTTGATCGACATCGGCCCCGAAGTGCCCATGAACAAAGTGTGTCCGTCGGGCGGCGACTTCGCCACCATTTCCGCGCCGATGTTGCCGCCCGCGCCGGGGCGATTATCCACCACGACGGTATGGCCCAGACGCTCGCCCAGCGGTTGCGCAATCAGCCGCGCGAGTATGTCGGTCGGGCCGCCCGCGACCAACGGCACCACGAGGCGCACGGTTTTGGCGGGGTAACTTGCTTGTTGGGCGTGGGTTGCGGCAGACGCTGCGAGCAAAGCGGCAATCAGAATTCTATGCATGGTTAAGCCTTCTCCAATTTTTCTAATTCAAAAATAACAATTTCGTGGTCGGCCAGTGTCGGCACTGTCACCTTGAAGGCGCCGCTGGCCATCGACAGGGGCAACAGCGCTTCGCTGGTAGCAAGCCGCGCCGATGTAACCCGCTGTCCGTCCGATGGCCGCAAGCGCACGACGATATCACGCACCTCCACCAAATTGCGTCCCGGATGGCGCCAACCGGTGTTGAGCGGTTTATCCAGCGGTAGATTGACCAGATGCACCAGCGCGCGGCCCGGCTGCCCCATGTGTGTGACATCCACATAGTCGGGCGCTTCAACTTCCAGCGCCATCGGCTCCCGCAGCGCCCAGCGCACGGCGTTTGCCAGCACGCGACCGAGATCGGGGAAACCATAGTGGTAGTACAGCCCTTCCATGGTGTTGGCGAAGTACACCACGCGGCCCTTGCCGCCTCCGCCACTGCCGCCACGCGTCACCACGGGAATGTCGGTGGTCGCACGTATCGCGCTGTATTCGGGAATGCTGATGGTGGCGCCGTCATGCGCAATCACTGGCGGTATCAGCGTCAACGGCACGGCGTGTCCTTTGGCTGCCGTGACTTCGATCAACGCGCCTTCGTTGGGAATCAAATCGGTGTCACCGATGCCATCCAGCAGCGGGTCGCTGCGGGATTCCAGTTTGGCGTACGACGATTTAAGCCCCTCGCGTTTGCCGCTGCGCGTCACGCCGAGCAGCGCGTCAAACGCGGGCGTGGCGCGCGGCTTGCCGTCGGCATCAAACAGGCCAGCCTCGAAGCCCGCGATCACGCCGCCGCCGGCTTTGGCAAATTGCTCAAGCGCGGCAACCGCTGCATCTGCAACACAGGCCAGATTGGAAATCACCACCACGCCGTAACGCGCCAGCCGCTCCGTTGAAATCAATTTATCCGAAATCACGTCGAACGGTATGTGCGCTTCCTGCAACGCCAGATACCAGCCGCGGATGAAATCGAGGTACCGCGCCTGCGGCTTGTCGCGGCCATAATTGTCCTGCGTGGTGCGCGACAGCACCAGCACCACGCGCGCCTGCGACTGCGCGCCATCGAGATAGGGCGCCCAGCGTTCGAGCCGCTGAAAAACGGCTTTCATCGGCGCCAGGCCGCGGCGATCAAACAAATCGGAATAACCGCCGTTGATATGCAGCCACGGGCTCACGCCGTTGGCGACCTGCTGCGCGATCCATGGACGATTTTCCGCCTCGGGCGCGGCGTACAAGCGCCACCACGGATAAAAATAACTCGCGGTCATCCAGCGCGGTTTGTCAGGCGCGAGCGTGGCGAGATACTTCGCCTGTATGCCCGGCCAGAACGGCGCGGTGTGACGGCGCTGGCATTCGAAGGTGGGGATGTCCTGATGTTCAAGCCAGTAGTCGATGTCCCAGCCGCCGGGGCGTATGGTTTCCAGCGACTCCATCAACTGCACGGCGGCGATGAACACCGCGTTCTGTTTCACCGCGTGAATTTCGCGGTGCATCAATGCCACCCAATCGGCGATGCGCCGGTAACGCCATTCGTTGTATTGCCGCCAGACGGGATCGTCCCAGTTTTCGGTTTGCGGAATGGCGTGGCCTGATTCGGTCTTGAATAGCGACTCGCAGGTGCCGCAGTAGCACAAGCCGGTTTCCCACGCGGCGAATTTCCCCTGGTTGTTCCAGATGCCGTCGGCGTCGTAGCGGCTTAAAATTTCACGCACCACCTCAACCATGCGTTCGCGGTAATAACCCGCGTTGGGGCAGGTGACGTAATGTTCGCTCACTTCGCAAAAATTGCCGGCGCGGTCGCGCGTGAACCACTCGGGGTGTTCAACCGCGAGCGCTTTCGGCGCGCAACTCGGATCAATGCGCGCCAGCACGCGCATGCCTTCGCGATGCGCCACGGGGATTATTTCCGCCAGCAAATCACGATCACCCAGCCCGTTCGAGATGCGATGCCCGGCGATGCGCGTTTGATAAAACGCGACGATGCCGCCGCCGCTTAAACAAAACGCGGTGGCGCGATATTCCTTGGCCGCGGCGACCAGCGCTTCGGCTTCGACTTTGGGTTCATCGCCCTCGCGCAGGTTGAGCAGCAGCACGCGATGCGGGCCGTTTTGCCAAGGCGCGGGTGTTTTAGTAGTCATATAATTTTATGTTTAAAAACAAATACTTACGGATTATCAACCACGATGGCGAGCAATAAAATCCAGCACCGCTCTGGCACACGCTACCGGCGCGGTCGCCGCCACGTGATACGACTCGCCCGGTAGCACCAGCAGCTCCGAGTTCGTCATTTTTTGCTGCCAGGCGCGTACCTTCTCCACGGTATACAGCGGATTGTCCTGCGTGGTGATTATTTGCGCGGGGCAACGGATATTAAGCAGGTCTTGCGTGATATCGACCGATGGCACCGCGCCGATAAATCCCAGTTGCGTCGAGGACGCGGTGTTGCCCATGAGATTGATCCACCATTCGATGCCTGCCGCCGGAAAGTTGCTGCCCAGGCGCTTCGCCATGGTTTCGCGCGCCCAGCCTTCGACGCCGGATTTTTCAATGATAGCCACCCACGCGCGGTAGCGGTCGCCGCCGTCTTCGCCGCGCGTAGGTGAGGACAGCACGCTCACAGTCTTTACACGCGACGGGTGCCGCGCCGCCAGATGCAGCGCCATGGTGCCGCCCACTTTCGCGCCGACCAGATAAAACTGGTCGATCTTCAAATGATCCATCACCGCAATAAAATCATCAACAATGCGATCCAGCGACCACGCATGATCGCGCGGCATCGGCGTCGAGCGCCCGAAGCCGCGCATGTCGGGGCGCACCACGCGATAATCGCGCGCCAGCTCCGGCATCCAGCCGTAAAAAGCCTCGCCGCTCTCGGCGTTGCCGTGCAACAGCAAAATCGTCTCGTGTTCGCGCCACGGCTCGGCGAAGTCGGTGACTTCGTAATACATGTTGCAGTCGGGCGTCACTTGTAGCGTGGCCATGGTGGTTCCTGAATGAAAAATGATTATTCGCCGCGGATACCTGCGGCCCTGATGACTTTCGCCCACTTAGCGATGTCGGCGATCATGATCTGCGTGAATTGCTCAGGCGAGTTGCCCACCGGCACGATGCCTTCGGGCGCGAATTGTTCCGCAAACTGCGGCGCCTTGACGATGCGCACGATCTCGCGATTCAGTTGGTCGACGATCGCACGCGGCGTGCCCGCCGGCGCGAGTATGCCGTTCCAGCCCTGCACTTCGTAGCCGGGCACGGTGTCGGCGATCGGCGGCACGTCCGGCAGGAACGGCATGCGGTTGCGCGTGGCGACACCGAGTACGCGCACGCGCCCCGATTTCAGATGCGGAAACACCGAGCCCATCGACGCCGCAAAATACACCTGAATTTCGCCGCCGATCAGCGCCGTCACCACCTGCGGCGCGCCTTTGTAGAACACTTGTGTTACGCGGATGCCCGCCATCGCACGAAACAACTCGCCCGACAGATGCGCCAGACTGCCGCTGCCGACGGAACCGAAATTCAACGTGCCCGGTTTTTCTTTGGCGATAGTGATCAAATCCTGGACGCTGCGCGCGGGCGAGTTGGCGGCGACCACGATCGCCGGCGCCACGATGCTGGTCAGTGAAATCGGCACGAAGCTTTTTACGCTGTCGTACGGCAGCCTCATTACCAGCGTGGGATTCACCGCATGCGACGGAAACACCATCAGCAGCGTGTGCCCATCCGGCGCGGCGGTAGCCACGATCTGCGAACCCAACACGCCGCCCGCGCCGGGCCGGTTGTCCACGATCACTTGCTGGCCCAGACGCTCGCCCAGCTTTTGCGCGATCACGCGCGCCACCACGTCCGTCACGCCACCTGCACCCGTGGGCACCACGATGCGCACCGGGCGCGCGGGGTAGCTGTCGGCGGCCCATGTCACACGCGCGGCGCACGGCGCCAGCATCAACAAAGCGACAAACCACCGCGCCACGTCACCCATGTTTGTGTCGGCTGTCGGCGGGCGCCTCATCACGAGCGTTCATGCTGTAATCGCGAATAACCGACGCCACGCGCAGCCGGTAGTCGGCGAACACGCTGCCACGTCCGCGCGCCTGCGCTGTGCGATGGCCTTCGACGTTACGCCACGCATGCACGGCTTGCTCGTCGCGCCAGAATGAAATCGATACGAACTTGCCGGGGTTGGTCACGCTCTCAAAGCGTTCGATCGAAATGAAGCCGTCGAATTTTTCGACTTCCGCTTTCAGCGCGGCACCCAGCCGGAAGTATTCTTCCGCCTTGCCGGGCGCAGGCGTGAGTTCAAAGATGACGGCGATCATGAAAGCCTCCCTTTCGGTTTACTCGGCCTTGATATTCGCGGCCTTGGCAATCTTGCGATTGGTCTCGATATCCGCTTTCATAAACGCCAGAAATTCCTGCGGCGTTTCCGAGTGCGCGGTGACGCCCTGCGAGGCCAGTCGCTTGATGACTTCTGGCGTTTCAACCATGCGTTTCAATTCGCTCAACCAGCGCGCAACGATGGGTTTCGGCACGCCGTTGGGCGTGACCATGCCGTACCATTGCGTCATTTCCAGCCCCGGTAATCCGGCCTCGGCGGCCGTCGGCAAATCGGGTTGCAGCGCATGCCGCACTTTAGAGGCCATCGCCAGCCCGCGGATGCGTCCGCCCTTGAGGTGCGTATCCGCGTTAATCATATTGAGCACCATCATTTGCGTTTCGCCACCCACCAGCGCCACCACCGCCGGGCCGCCGCTCTTGTACGGCACATGCGTGACTTTGGTGCCGGCCAGCGAGTTAAACAACTCGCCCGCAAAATGGGTGGTGCCCGCGGCGCCGCCGGAGCCATAGTTGTATTTGCCCGGATTGGCCTTGACCAGCGCGATAAATTCTTTCAGCGATTTGGCCGGCACGCTGGGATGCACCACCACGGCATTGTCCACCACGCCCACGCGTGTGAGCGGCACAAAGTCTTTCAGCACGTCAAACGGCATGTTGGTTTTGAGTGCGGCGGTAATGGTGTGATTGTTGCCGAGCAAGCCCACGGTGTAGCCGTCGGGATTGGCGCGCGCGATGATCTCACCGCCCAACTGGCCGCTGGCGCCGCCGCGATTGTCGGTGACGATCTGCTGCTTCATCGATTCGCCGATGTAGTGCGCAATCACGCGCGCCACCGGATCATACGAGCCGCCTGACTGAAACGGCACCACCAGCCGGATCGGGCGGTCGGGATAATTTTGTTGGGCGAACGAAGCGCCTGCCGCCGCAGCCAATGCACCCGCGATGATTCCCTTTAGTACGCCATCCATAACGTGCTCTCCTTGAATTATTGTCCGGCCATTGTAGCCGTGCCGATGATGACAGCTTATGAATACTCGTTGAAACAAGGCATCTCGCCCGGCGGCACATACCACGGCGCGCGCGAACCCCAGAAAATGCTGTTTTGCGGACGCGCCATGTCCGCAGGCGCGTGGTCCAGCAGCCCGGCGGGAATGAGCATGTCATCGCGCCCGCGCACTGGATGCGGCACGCGCGAGCCGCAGTGGTCGCAGAACCAAACCGCGAAACGCTGCGCCGCAGCGTGATCGTAGCGTTTGATCAGCGCGTCGCCGGCGCGCCACTTGAATTGCGCGGCGGGCACAAACGCATTCGCCGCGTGCGCGCTGCCGGAGGCTTTCTGGCAGCGCGAGCAATGACAATAGCGAAACGCCGTGAACGGCGGCGTTACGTCAAAACGCACGCCGCCGCACAGGCAGCTTCCGGCGATGGATTCTGGCGGCATAGGGATTCCTTTCTCGATTAGTTGATCTTGATCGCCATGCTACTCGTATCGCGCGATGCCGCTACTGACAAATTCGCTTCCACAAGTGCCCGATGTTGCGCAGATGGCGGTGGTGATCCGCGCTTTGCGTGCCGGCGAATCCGAATAGTTGTAACCCGCCGTGTTCGCAGCGCGATTCGCATTGCCAGTGCTCGGCCCACGCTTCGCTGGCCGGCTGCTGCGCCGCGCCCAGTTCACGCATCAGGTAATCAGCGGTCTCGGCGGTGGACGCATAACCCTCGGTCGGCAACGCGCAGTACGAAATCACCATGCGCTTGCGCCCGGCCTGCGCGTCACGCGCGAAGCGCAAAAACCCCGCCATCAGATCGTTATCGATGCCGAGGTCTTCGTCATCGTTTTTGTAACCGGCATAAATCGAATCGGCCATCACCAGCCCGTCGATGCGCTGATAACACGCCGCGCATTTCAGCAACTCGCGCACCCCGCCAAAGCCCGCGCTGAACGACGACAGAATTACACGGCGAAACGGTATCGCGGCGGCGCCCGCGTGCGTCGCCGTCTCGCGCGCCGCTTCGTAGAGCAATGTCAAAAACGTGTCGGCCCTCGCGAACTGCTCGGTGTAGACCGTCGAGACGCCGTTTAACGACACCGTGACCAGAACGGCGCGCGCGCCCGCGTGCGGCAAATTTTGCTCTGCCACTTCCGGCGCGCCGTGCAGGTGTACGATTACATCGAGCGGCCCCTGCGCCGCACGCAAGCCTTCGGGGATAAACAGATCACCGACGGTCAGCATCGCCGGGTTTGCGGTATGGGTTGCGCATCAAGCCTCCTGAGGCCGCGCTGCTTCGCGGCATAAAGGCAGTGTAGCTCGAACCATCGATAGTTTGTAAGTATTTGTTTTAATTGAGTATTTAATATAAAGCTACCGGCGGATCGTAGCGGAAACTACACCAATGTCGCCTGCCAGAAACCCACATCCACCCAACGCGCAAACTTGCGCCCCACCTGCGGAAAATGCGCGACTTTCACAAAGCCGCAG
>JAYVQD010000185.1:0-8536 GCA_043777275.1 Nitrosomonadales bacterium | reverse complement strand
ATCTTCTTATATGGGCAGCCGCTGACGCACATGCGCCAGCCGCGGCACTTGTCCTGGTCGATCAGCACGATGCCGTCCTCCTCGCGCTTGTAGATCGAGCCCGAAGGGCAGCTCGCCACGCAGGCCGGATTCAGGCAATGCTCGCACAACCGCGGCAGGTACATCATGAAGGTGTTTTCGAACTGGCCGTAGATGTCCTTCTGGATGTCGTCGAAATTCTTGTCCTGGCTGCGTTTACTGAACTCACCGCCGAGAATTTCTTCCCAGTTCGGGCCCCACACAATCTTCTCCATGGTCTTGCCGGTAATCAGGCTGCGCGGGCGCGCGGTAGGCGTGGCCGTCATTTCCGGGGCCGACTGCAGATGATCGTAGTCGAAGGTGAAGGGTTCGTAGTAGTCGTCGATCTGCGGCAGATTGGGATTGGCGAAGATGCGCATCAGCAGCTTCCATTTGGCACCCTGGCGCGGCTCGATGCTGCCGTTGGCTTTGCGTATCCATCCGCCGTTCCACTTGCTCTGGTTCTCCCATTCCTTCGGGTAGCCGATGCCGGGCTTGGTCTCGACGTTGTTGAACCAGGCATATTCCACGCCCGGGCGACTGGTCCACACATTCTTGCAGGTAACCGAGCACGTGTGGCAGCCGATACATTTGTCGAGATTCAGAACCATGCCGATTTGAGCGCGTACTTTCATCTGATTTCCCTCAGTTTCCTTATGTTTACTTCTGTTTATTCAGGCCTGTTGGGCATCCAAAGCAGGTTCGGTGGTAGCGGGTGTGTCGAGCCAGTCAATCTTCACCATCTTGCGCACCACCACGAATTCATCGCGGTTGGTGCCGATAGTGCCGTAGTAGTTAAAGCCGTAACTCAATTGCGCGTAACCGCCGATCATGTGCGTGGGCTTTAACACGATGCGCGTCACCGAGTTATGAATGCCGCCGCGCGCGCCGGTGATTTCCGAGCCGGGCGTGTTCACGATCTTTTCCTGCGCGTGATACATCATCACCATACCGGGATTGACGCGCTGACTCACCACCGCACGCGCCGCGATGGCGCCGTTGATGTTGAACAACTCGATCCAGTCGTTATCGACGATGCCTGCGAGTTTTGCATCGTCTTCAGAAAGCCATACACACGGCCCGCCGCGACTCAGCGTCAGCATCATCAGGTTGTCGGTGTAGGTGGAGTGGATGCCCCACTTCTGGTGCGGGGTGATGAAATTCAGCAATATTTCGGTATTGCCGTTGCTCTTGATGCCGTGGATACCCGCGGTAGTCTTCAGGTCCACCGGCGGACGGTAGCTCACACAGCCTTCACCGAAGGCGCGCATCCACGGGTGATCCTGATAGAACTGCTGACGACCGGTGAGTGTGCGCCACGGAATCAGCTCATGCACATTGGTGTAGCCGGCGTTATAGGAAACCGTCTCGCTTTCAATGCCGCTCCACGTTGGTGAGGATATGATCTTGCGCGGCTGCGCCTGTATGTCGCGAAAGCGGATTTTTTCGTCTTCGCGATGTATCGCCAGATGCGCGTGTTCGCGACCGGTCTGCTTGCTGAGCGCCTGCCAGGCTTTCACCGCCACGTGACCATTGGTTTCGGGTGCGAGTTGCAGGATCACCTCGCAAGCGTCGATATCGGTCTCGATCTTCGGCATGCCGTGCGTTACGCCGTCAACGGTATTCAGGCCGTTCAATTCGCCCAGTTGTCTTACTTCGTCCTGCGTATTCCACGCGATGCCCTTGCCGCCGTTGCCGATTTTGTTCATTAAGGGACCGAGCGCGGTGAAGCGCTTGTAGACATTCGGATAGTCACGCTCAACGATGGTCATCTGCGGCGCGGTCTTGCCGGGGATCAGGTCAACCTCGCCCTTCTTCCATTCCTTGACATCCAGCGCCTGCGCCAGTTCGGCGGGCGTGTCGTGCATCAGCGGCGTCAACACCAGCTCTTCTTCGACACCGAGGTGACCGACACACACTTCGCTGAATTTCTGCGCAAAGCCTTTGTAGATATCCCAGTCGCTGCGCGATTGCCATGCCGGGTCTACTGCGGTGGACAGCGGATGGATGAACGGGTGCATGTCGCTGGTGTTCAGATCGTTCTTCTCGTACCAGGTAGCAGTGGGCAGCACGATGTCGGAATAAAGGCACGTGGTGCTCATGCGAAAGTCGAGTGTTACTAGCAAATCGAGCTTGCCCTCCGGCGCTTTGTCATGCCACACCACCTCTTGCGGTTTCGCGTCTTCGGCGCCCAAATCTTTGCCTTGCACGCCGTTGCTGGTGCCCAAGAGATGCTTGAGAAAGTATTCGTGCCCCTTGCCGCTGGAACCGAGCAAATTGGAGCGCCATACGAACAGGTTGCGCGGCCAGTTGTCCGGGTGATCGGGGTCTTCGCAACTCATCTTGAGCGAACCGTCTTTCAGCGCCTTGACCGCATACGCCTTGGGGTCCATGCCTGCCGTTAGCGCATCGCGTACCACCTGCAGCGGATTGGTCTTCAGTTGCGGCGCGGACGGCAGCCACCCCATGCGCTCGGCGCGTACGTTGTAGTCGATCATACTGCCACCGAACAGCTTTTTGTCCGCCAATGGCGACAGCACTTCCTCCACGCCGAGTTTTTCGTAGCGCCACTGATCGGTATGGGCATAAAAAAAACTGGTGCTGTTCTGCTGGCGCGGCGGGCGTATCCAGTCGAGCGCGAAGGCCAACGGTGTCCAGCCGGTTTGCGGCCGCAGTTTTTCCTGTCCCACGTAATGCGCCCAGCCGCCGCCGCTTTTGCCGACGCAGCCGCACAGCATCAACATGTTGATTACGCCGCGATAATTCATATCGCTGTGATACCAGTGATTCATCGCCGCCCCGATGATGACCATCGACCGGCCCTGCGTCTTGTCGGCGTTGTCGGCAAACTGGTGCGCCACGGTAATCAACTGCGCGCGCGGCACGCCGGTGATGCGCTCCTGCCAGGCGGGTGTGTAAGGCGTGTCGTCGTCAAAGCTGGTGGCCGCCAATTCGCCGGGCAAGCCGCGCGCCACGCCGTAGTTGGCGGCTTGCAGATCGAACACCGTTGCCACCAGCGCCTCGCTTTGATTGCCCAGCATGATTCGTTGCACCGGCACCGTGCGCACTAACACATCACTGTTAGGGCTATGGGTGAAATGCTGGCTTTCGATGCCGCCAAAATACGGAAAGCCAACCTTGGCGGTTTCGTCGCTCGGATTACCGTCTTCAAGCAGCGAGAGCTTGAGCTTCACCTCGCCCCCGTGATGGGCTTCCTTGGCTTCAAGGTTCCATTGCCCCTGATCGGCGCGACCGTCCGCGCCCCAGCGAAAACCGATGGCGCCGTTGGGCAGCACCACCTTGCCCGTGGCGTCGATGGCAACGGTTTTCCAGTCGGGATTATTGGCCTGGCCGAGTTGGCCGTCGAAATCAGAGGCGCGCACATAGCGGCCGGGTACCAGAATCTTTTCGCCGCTGGGCAAGGTGTGTTCTTGCAACATCACCAGCATCGGCAGATCAGTGTAGCGGCGCGCGTAGTCGTCAAAGTAGGTACTGCGTTTGTCAAAATAGAATTCCTTGAGGATCACATGCCCCATCGCCATCGCCACCGCCGCATCGGTGCCCTGCTTGGGATGCATCCAGATGTCAGATAGCTTGGCGACTTCGGAGTAATCCGGTGTGACGGCAACAGTTTTCGTGCCTTTGTAGCGTACCTCGGTGAAAAAGTGCGCGTCGGGCGTGCGCGTCTGCGGCACGTTGGAACCCCACGCGATAATGAAACTTGAGTTGTACCAGTCCGCCGATTCGGGTACGTCGGTCTGTTCGCCCCAGACCTGCGGGCTGGACGGGGGCAAATCGCAGTACCAGTCGTAAAAACTCATGCACACGCCGCCGATCAGTGACAGATAGCGCGAACCTGCCGCATAACTGACCATCGACATTGCAGGTATCGGCGAGAAACCGATCACACGATCAGGTCCATGCTTTTTGATGGTGTAGACATTGGCGGCGGCGACAATCTCGTTCACCTCGTCCCAGCTTGCACGCACGAAGCCGCCCAGGCCGCGCACACTTTGGTAATCGCGGCGCTGGGCGTCGGATTCGACAATGGAGGCCCACGCGCCCACCGGGTCTTTGTTCAAGCGCGCTGCGCGCCAGCTTTTCAGCAGCCGCCCTCGCACCAGCGGATACTTCACGCGATTGGCGCTGTAGAGATACCAACTGTAGCTGGCGCCGCGCGCGCAGCCGCGTGGCTCATGGTTGGGCATGTCCCAGCGCGTGCGCGGGTAGTCGGTCTGTTGGGTCTCCCATGTCACGATGCCGCCCTTGACGTAAATCTTCCACGAGCACGATCCGGTACAATTCACGCCGTGCGTCGAGCGCACAATTTTGTCGTGCGCCCAGCGGTTGCGGTAGGCGTCTTCCCAGGTGCGGTCTTCGCCGTTGGTCACACCGAAGCCGCCGGAGAACGATTCTTTCGGGTTCGAGAAGTAGTTCAGTCGATCAAGAAAGTGGCTCATGCCCTCACTCCTGAATTATTGTCCAGAAAATTTTTCGATTCATGACAGCCTGTTTCGTGACTACCCGTTGCTGTTGATTGTGCGGACACCAGCGCGTACCGACTTGATCTGGATCAAACTTTCTGCTGTAGATCTATTGATCGTAAGTATTTGTTTTTATTGAGTAATTTTTACGGGTTCTTCACATACGCATTGGCCCGCAGGTAGAACCACCAGTTAAGAATCAGGCACAGCGCATAAAAAACGGCGAAGCCGTACATCGCGATCTCCGGCGTAGCGGCCTTGATCTGCGCGCCTATCACCACCGGCGCGATAAAGGCGCCGTACGCGGCCACCGCCGAGGTCCACCCCAGCACCGGCCCCGCCTGCGCGCGGTCGAAAATCACGCCGATGGTGCGGAAGGTGGACCCGTTGCCGATGCCGCTGGCGGCGAACAGCAGTACGAACAACAACATGAATACGAGGAAGTATTGTTCCGGTGCCGGCGACTTGTAGGCCAGTAACATCACGTAGCCCACTGCGGTGGACGCCACCACCATCACCGCCGAAATGATCTGCGTGACGATCGAGCCGCCCACCTTGTCCGAAATCCAGCCGCCCACCGGGCGGATCAGTGCGCCGACGAATGGGCCGATCCAGGCATAGGTCAGCGCCGACGGTGCGTTGGGATTTTTCAGCGTGTGCTGCATCACTCCAGCGGCGTCAGGCACGTGGCTCACGCCAAAAATCACCGTGATCGACAGCGGCAGCGCCATCGAAAAGCCGATGAACGAGCCGAAGGTCACGATGTAGAGCAAGGTCATTGACCAGGTATGCTTGTTGCGAAAGATCGCGAATTGCTTGTCGATGTTGTCTTTCATAGCGCCGAAAGCCGTAAGCTTCATCACCAGCAACGTGCTCACAATGATCAGCGGCATGGCCACCCACATATTCAGCAAACCGAGGCCACTGGGAGCGGGCAAGTACAAATATAAGCCTATCCCCGCTGGCAAAAATGAAAGTGTGTACAGCCACGTGATCTTGATAAAAGCGGCAATCGTGCCGCCGATATTCGGTGACACCGTAAGCAAGTTGTTCATGCCAAACCAGCACAGAATCGCCAGCGGCACGAGAGACAGCACCCACGCGAAGCCTGCGTTCTGGATGTAGGTGGGCGTGCCTGCGATGATCTTGCCGAAGATCCAGCCGCTGTCCTTCACCAGCGTCATCGGTTCTCCTCCCCATGGTCCAAACGCACCGAAGAGGCTCACCGTCATCACCAACGGAATAATCACCTGCATGCTGGTCACGCCAAAGTTGCCCAGCCCGGCGTTAATGCCCAGCGCCGTGCCCTGTAAACGCTTGGGGAAAAACGTGCTGATGTTCGACATCGAGCTCGCAAAGTTGCCGCCGCCCACGCCCGACCACAGCGCCATCAACTGAAACACCCAAAGCGGCCAATCCTTGTGCTGCAACGCAATGCCAGTGCCGATGGCTGGCGCCAGCAGCATCGCGGTCGTCAGAAAAATCGTGTTGCGCCCACCCGCGAGACGAATCAGAAACGACGCCGGAATGCGCATGGTAGCCCCCGCCAAACCGGAAATTGCGGTCAGCGTAAACAGCTCGGCCTGCGTGAACGGGAACCCGAGGTTCAGCATCTGCACGGTGATGATGCCCCACATACCCCAGATAGCGAAGCCGCATAACAAACTCGGCACCGAGATCATCAGATTGCGGTAGGCGATGCGCTTGCCTTGAGACTCCCAGAAGGCATTGTCTTCGACATCCCACTTTGCGATATCCGCGCCTTTTGATTCTTGGCTCATGATGGCTCCCGTTTCAGGTGTAGTGCGAGGGTTCAGGATGCTTTTGCGCTTCCGCCACGCTCATCGGCCGCACCTCGGTGAAATACATCCACATCAGCGACACCCACACAATGCCGAACATCAGCATAAAAGCCGAAGACCGCACGCCCGTGAGGTCCACCAGCGCGCCGAACATGATCGGCAGGACGAAGCCACCCATGCCCCCCGCGAGACCCACCACGCCCGACACCACACCGATGTTTTTCGGGTAGTCATCCGAGATGTACTTGAACACCGAGGCCTTGCCGATGGCGAAGGCGATACCCATGGTAAACATGATGATGGTGAACAATGTGGGACTGAGCCCGATATGAAAATGCTTCGGCCCGGACACCGTGTGGATGGTGAAATCGGTCTGCGGATAGGATAAAAAGAACAGACAGACCAGACCTACCCACAGCACCCACCACGTCACCACCTGCGCGCCATACTTGTCCGAAATCCAGCCGCCGATGGCGCGTAGCAGTCCGCCGGGAATACTGAAGCCCGCCGCCAGCAGCGCCGCCAACTGGATATCAAAACCGTATTCAGAGATGTAGTACTTGGTCATCCACAATGACAGCGCGACGTAACCGCCAAATACGATAGAGTAATATTGGCTGTAACGCCACACCTTCGGGTCCTTCAACGCCATCAACTGCTCTTTCACCGTCACCTTGGCGGCGTCTGCGGTATGCGTGGCATCGGTAAAAGTAAAAAACCAGAACAGCACTGCGGTAATGAGCATCAGCACGGCGTATACTTGGGGCACCATGGCCCAGCCGTAAGCCACCACGATGGTTGGCGCCACCAGCTTGGTGACTGCGGCGCCGGTGTTGCCCATACCGAAGATGCCCATCGCCAGCCCTTGCCGCTCTCGCGGAAACCAGCGCGCACAGTAGGCAATGCCAACGGTGAATGACCCGCCCGCCACGCCAACGAACAACCCGGTTACGAGGAAGTGCCAGTACTCGGTTGCCTGGGAAATCAACCAAATCGGAAACACGGTGGACAGCATCAGGATGAAAAACACGATGCGCCCGCCGAAGCGGTCCGTCCACATACCCAGAGGCAATCGGATCAAAGAGCCGGTGAGCACCGGCATGGCAACCAGAATGCCAAACTGCGTTTCGTTAAGACCCAGCGTCTGCTTGATGGGAATGCCGATCACGGCAAACATCATCCACACCATGAAGCACACGGTGAATGCACCGGTGCTTGCTGTCACCACCGACCATTGCTGGTACTTCTCGGTTGCCATCGCGAGCCTCCCATAAACGACACGGAAGCAAGTGTAGGTAGCTGGCATCCATCTCAATTTGATCCAGATCAAACAAAGATGACTTGACTCCTAAAAAATAACGCTTTGCATCGAGACATGCACGAGCAACTGCCGCGTATGTGGCGTCTCGCCACAACCGAAGTCGTCGGCGCGTGCCGTCGCTTCGCAATAAAATCGCAGAGTGACTGCGCTTTGGCTGCTGGCGGCTCGCGGTCAACACGCGCGAATGCTTGGCCATCGGGGATACCGATACGCGAGGTGGATTCGATGGTTTGCCGCCTTGCACAGACACACACCCGTCAGTCTGTCTACGCCAACGGGGAAGTACATCAGGTAACTTCGGCTCGCTGGCGCAGCTTTCTGTGAATATCGGCTGTATGGGGATATTCCTCACAGAAATCTGCCAGGTACGATTGGCTACAATGCAGCCACGAAAGAAGAAAATAAAAAAGGGCCCGTCACGAAACCCTTTGATTTATTTGGTCGGGGCGAGAGGATTTGAACCTCCGACCACCTGCACCCCATGCAGGTACGCTACCAGGCTGCGCTACGCCCCGAAGTAAGAGATTATACCAGACCCAATGCTGTTCACTTAGCCGTTCGTGGTGAGCTTGTCGAACCACAAATACCCTTCGACAGGCTCAGGGCGAACGGGCAAAGGGCTTAAGTGAACAGCATTGATACCAGACCCCGCATGTGTCCAAGAATCAACGGCCTGTGATCGGACGAAGTGCGTATTTCACGTCATCGCGACCAGTGATTTCACCATAGGGGCCTGTCAGGAATTTCGTGTGTGTGGCATAACATGATGTTTATTATTGATCTTTCCATAAATCGTGACAGTGATTTCGGTTCTCGCGATTTCCCTCACCCTCGATCCCTCTCCCTCCGGGCTACTCTATGCACACAACTTT
>JAYVQD010000184.1:0-8550 GCA_043777275.1 Nitrosomonadales bacterium | reverse complement strand
ATTACATCGCCATCCCGAAAGCGAACGGCTATCAGTCGCTGCACACGCATTTGTTCGGCCCGTTCGGCAGCCCGATTGAAATGCAGATACGCACACAGGAAATGCACAAAATCGCCGAAGCGGGCGTGGCCTCGCACTGGCTCTACAAAAGCGCCGATCAGTCGATCACCGACCTGCAAAAGAAAACCCATCAGTGGCTGCAAAGTCTGCTGGACATGAATACCGCATCAGGCGATTCAGCGGAATTTCTCGAACACCTGAAAGTAGACCTGTTCCCGGAGGAGGTCTACGTGTTCACGCCCAAGGGCAAGATACTGGCACTGCCACGCGGCGTCACCGCGGTTGATTTTGCCTACGCGGTGCATTCGGACATTGGCAATCGCTGCGTCGCCGTGAAAATCAATCAGGAACTGATGCCGCTGCGTACCGAGCTGAAAAACGGCAACCGCGTCGAGATCATCACCGCGTCGCACGCAAAACCCAATCCGCTATGGCTGAACTTCGTCGCAACCGCCAAAGCGCGCTCGCACATACGGCACTTTCTTAAAACGATGCATTTCGACGAGGCGGTGCAACTGGGCGAACGTCTGCTCAATCAGGCGCTAACGAGTTTCAAGTCGAGTCTTCCTACCGTGCCCGATGCGCAATGGGCCAAGCTGCTGCGTGAAGCCAACACAAAAACGCGCGCGGATGTGCTGTCCGATATCGGATTGGGTAAACGCCACGCGGTGGTGGTTGCACGGCAATTGCTGGCGATCCGCGACGCCGCGCCGGGCGAGTCTGGCGGCAGCGGCGGCGCTGGCATGGGCACCGTCATTATTCGCGGCTCCGAAGGCATGGCGGTGCAGTTTTCCAAGTGCTGCCACCCCATTCCGGGCGACCGCATCATCGGTCTCATCAGCAAGGGCCAGGGCATGGCCATCCACACGCACGATTGCCCGGTGCTGGCGAAGACGCACCACGATCCCGACCGCATGCTTGATGTCGAATGGGACAACGAATCACGCAAACTGCACGATGTCAACATCCGCGTGATCGTCGCCAACGAGCGTGGCGTGCTGGCGCAGGTAGCCGCCAGCATTGCCGACGCGGAATCCAATATTCAGAATGTGGCGGTGGAGCCGCAGGACGGCGGCAAATACGCCGCCATGCAATTCACGCTGCAAGTCATCAATCGCATGCATCTCGCGCGCGTCATGCGCGAATTGCGGCGCATCCCGGAAGTCGCGCGAATCACACGGCTGCGGACCTAAGGCGAGCGTTTCTGCCGCCCGCAGATGCTGTAGCCGTCCTGCCAGCCGAGTGTGTAGTTGTTATCCTTGCCGAAGCGGTTGGCGTCGCGCCGGTAATTGCCGCGCAAACTGTCACAACCGTCGGTAAAGCCTTCCTTGAAGGCCGGCGGATAGCCGGAAAGATTCACGTTCGGCACGCTACGCGGCGCTGTGGCGCCCGAAGGTGGCGATGGCGGCGAGGGCGCTGTCTGCGGCTGTGTCGCAACACACCCGGCCAGCAATGTCACCAATCCCACACACGCCACGCATCCCCAACGCGCCGGGCAACAGCTTGCGCTCAATCGTTTAATCACATTGTCGATCATGTTAAATTTTCTCGTGGGCATAGTCAGGTTCGGCAACCGCTGCGCGTCAAAGTTCACGAAGTACAGTGCGCTGCTTTCAATACATGCAAGATCGCGCGCGCGGTGATCGGTTAGTCTGACCATGCCGTGTTATTTCTCGCCGATAATTGAATACTATTACCCAGACGGGTAAATATGGCGTACTCCGCTCCACAAAATGCACTGTGAGCCGCATCTTGAAACTACGCCATATTTACGTGCCGGAGTAATATGATAGCGCATGCCGTGACACAATGGCCCCGAAGAACCCGTAAAATGAATTCACGTTTCGCGTTTCACGTTACGACGCGTAACCCGCCACGAGGTATCCACCATGTCCGCAGTCACCTATCCCCAAGCGCAAACTGCCGCCGTAACCGTAACCCTCGCCGCATGGGCGCGCGCCCGCGACACCGCGCAACTGCCCGCCGACGTAAGTGTAGCGGCACGCCGTTGCGTGCTCGACTGGATGGCAGTGGCGATCGCCGGCGCAAGCGACCCGCTGATTCGCATCCTGATCGACGCGGCAACCGAAGAAGGCGGCAACGCGCGCTGCACGCTGGTCGCGCAGCGCGAACGCGTGACACCATTGCAGGCCGCGCTCATTAATGGCACAACGTCGCACGCGCTGGATTACGATGACGTCAATCTGAGCATGAACGGTCACCCCACCGCCGCGGTGCTGCCCGCCGTGCTGGCGCTGGCGGAAACGCGCGGCGCTGAGGGATCGGGCGGGACGGAAATCATCGCCGCCTTCGTCGCGGGCTACGAGACGGCGGCGCGCGTCGGCTTGCTGGTCGCGCCCGGTCACTACGCACGCGGCTACCATGCCACCTGCACCATCGGTGTGGTCGCCGCGGCGACCGCGTGCGCGCGCTTGCTGCGCCTGGATGCCGATGCCACGGCACGCGCGATCGGCATTGCCGCCACGCAGGCCTCGGGGCTCAAAGGCCAGTTCGGCACGCAATGCAAACCGTTTCATGCGGGCGTCGCCGCGCAAAACGGTCTGCGGGCGGCGCTGCTGGCCGCGCGCGGCATGGAAAGCCGCACGGATGCGCTGGAATGCCGCGGTGGCTTTGCCGCCACGCTCAGTCCGGATTTTCATCCCGACGTAGCGTTGGCCGAGCCGGAGCGCTATTTCATCCGCGAGAATTTGTTCAAGTACCACGCCGCCTGCTACGGCACGCACTCGTCGATTGAATGCGTGCGCCAACTGCGTGCCGATCACCGGCTGACAGCGAACGATGTGCGCCGAGTCACGGTGCGCGCCGCGCCTGGCGCCGACGCCATGTGCAATATCCAGAACGCGCGCACCGGTCTTGAGGCGAAGTTCAGTTTGCGTTTCACTACCGCTGCTGCCCTGCTCGGACGCGACACCGCCGAACTGGCCACCTACAGCGAGGCTGCTTGCGCCGACCCCGCGCTGGTGGCGATGCGCGACAAAGTGACAGTCGAAATCGTGCCAAGCGGCTGGCCACAACACGCGGTGAAGGGCGAGGTCATCATCGAAACTCTCGATGGCCGGCGGCTGGAAGCGGCTTGCGACGCCGGTGTCCCCGAAACGAATTTGCGCACGCAAGGCGAGCGGCTCAATGCCAAATTCGACAAGCTCGCCGGCAGCGTGTTGGGCGCGGCACGCGCGCAGACGCTAAAAAGCCTGCTCGACCGGCTGGAGAGCGTATCGGCGAAACAACTGCTGGCCGCGTGCGTACCATAGACAACGCAGCACGTCGGCGTTTATTCGCCTTGTATCTTCGCGGCCTTGATGATTTTTTCCCAGCGCGCCACTTCCTGCTTCAGCATCGCCGAGAATTGCGCCGGTGGTTCGGATTCAATTTCCAAACCTTGTTGACCCAACTTGTCACGCAGGTCAGCGCTAACCAACACCTTGGCAAGGGTTTGATTCAGTTTTACGATGAGGTATTTGGGCGTGGCCGCAGGCGCCAACAGCCCATACCACGTGGTGTATTCGTAACCCGGCACACCGGCTTCTGCAATGGTCGGCAGGTCAGGCAGCATCGCCGTTCTTTTAGCACCGGACGCCCCCAGCGCGCGCAGGCGGTTGGCTTTGACATGCACCAGCGCGGAGGTCAGTGGCGCGATCATCATGTGCACCTGCCCGCCGACGGTGTCTATCAACGCGGGGTCGCCGCCTTTATAGGGGATGAGCGTGCCTTTAACGCCCGCCAAATCTTCGAACAACGCCACCGCCAGATGCAGCGTGCCGCCGACGCTCGCGCCGTAGTTAATCTGACCGGGCTTTGCTTTCATCAGCGCGAGCAGTTCCTTCACGCTCTTGACCGCGACGGCGTTATTCACCACCAGAATACTTGGCGACGAGCCGAGCCGGCTGATCCCGGCAAAGTCTTTCACTGTGTCATAGGGCAGCTTTGAATACAGCGACGGACTGTAGACAAAACCGCTGTTCACTGCGAGCAGGGTATAGCCATCGGCAGGCGCCTTGGCCACGATATCCGTGCCGACCGTACCGCCCGCGCCGCTGCGATTGTCCGCAATGAACTGTTGTTTTAACTCGTCGGCCAGCTTGGCTGAGACCAGCCTGCCGACCACATCCACGCCGCCGCCAGGCGCAAAAGGAATCACCACGCGCACGGGCTTGGCCGGATAACGCGTGTCCGCGGACTGCGCACCGCACCCCATTGAAACAAAAACCGCCGCAGCGCAACCGCATGACAACCACACCGATTTATGACTGTCACCCATGCTGCGCAGCGCCTTCTATGGATTAACGATGAGCACCTGAGTCGCATAATACCCGAACCCAAATGCAAGCGGGACTCCGAAGAGTCCCGCGCATTACCACCCTTATAGGGCGAAACTTCGGGCGAAACTCAGCCCTCGGCGTTACTCTTGTTCTTCGTTTCCAGCGACTTAATCAAGCCGTCGATACCCGACTTGGCAATCTCGGAGTTGAACGAGCCGCGATAGTTGGTTACCAGACTCAGATCCTCGACTACCACGTCGTACACCATCCAGCCGTTGGCCGCTTTTGCCATGCGGTAATTGATGGCGATCGGTTTGCGGCCCGATTCCTTGACCAGTGTTCTGACCATCACCTCATCGTCCGCGGGCTTGACCGGTGCGGGGCGCACTTCAACGGTTTGATCCGCCGTTGCGGATTGCGTCAGCGCCGTCGCATAGGTGTTCACCAGCAAGGAACGGAACGCGTTCTCCAGCGATTTTTGCTGCGCCGGCGACGCCTCGCGCCAGTGACGGCCCACCGCAAGACGCGCCATCGCCTGAAAATCAAAATTCGGCAGCACTTTCTTTTCAATCACATCATTCAGCGCACGCCTGTCTTTGGTGGTCTTGATCACGCCCAGCACTTCATCAACCGTCGATTTCACCAGCGCATCCGGCGCGGATGGCGATTTCACCGCTGCGCCTGCCACCGCCGGTGCCGCGGGGGCCGCCGTGACGCCTTTAGCCGCCGGCGCATCGGTCGCGGTTTGTGCGTGAACCGCACTCGCACCCACCCACATCAGTGCGCCGAGCAGTGTTGCGAATTTTTGTGTCATGCTGATTCCCTTAGGTAGCTATCGATTGTTTGCAGCGCGATTGATTGAAGTTCTATGGCCTGCGACGCCATACCCTTAGTCGCTGATCCCTTAACGCAGTTCCGCCCGCTTGGTTACAAATCTTCCGCACCTTGCCAACAAAAATAAAAGTTGTTTAAAAACAAATACTTATGATATTTCTCCGAAGGAGCCGCGCGTGGGGGAATCCCGCTTTACCGAGATGTTGCGTGGCCTGGCGCGTCAGAGGCGACGCGACGCTTCCACCACAGGCGCAACCCCGCTATGGCCATTGCGCCGCAGCCACATCAGCCACAGGGTAAAGCCGAGCGCGAGCAGCAGAAAAGGAATCGTGCCGTAGTTCACCGCGTGCCAGCCGCTGGCATTGAGCAACATGCCGGATGACATCGACGAAATCGCCATGGTGATAAACACCATGAGATCGTTCGCCGCCTGCGTTTTCGCGCGCTCGGCCGGCGTGTGGCACTCGGTCAGCAACGCCGAGCCGCCGACATACATGAAGTTCCAGCCCACGCCGAGCACGAATAGCGCCAGCCAGAAATTAATCACACCGGTACCCGCCAGCGCGCACAGCACGGCCCCGAACAACAGCGCAACACCTGCGAGTATCACCTTCAACACACCAAACTTCTGAATCAGCGAGCCGGTAAAAAACGACGGCCCGTACATGCCCACCACATGCCACTCCAGCACGAACGCCGCCGAATTGAAGTGATGATCGTGCGCGCGCATCGCCAGCGGCGTTGACGTCATGAACAAATTCATGATGCCGTACGACAGCGCCCCCGCCAGCGCCGCCACGATAAACACCGGCTGACGCATGATTTCGCGCAAGGGGCGCCCTCCTTCCTTGCGCTCTTGGTCCGTCAACTGCGGAATGTCCAGTTGCGTCAACAACAGCGCTGCGATCACGCACACCGCCATCAGCGACAGATACGAACCCAGAAACACGTGATCCGCAAATAAATCCTTGGTGCGCTTGGCCATCTCCGGTGCGACAAAGCCGCCGACGATGCCCCCCGCAAGCGTGAGCGAAATCGCCTTCGCGCGAAAGCTGGGTTCAGCCACATCCGCCGCAGCGAAACGATAGTACTTACCGAACGCCGTATAGCTGCCCATCACCAGCATGCCAAAACACAGCAGCCAGAAATTCGCCAGATAAATCGCCAGCCCGCACAGCGCCGCGCCCAGCACGCCGATGCCGGTGCCCACCTGAAACCCGTTGCGCCGCCCGATCGACTTCATCAGCATCGACGCGGGGAAAGTCGTCAACGCCGAACCAATGACATAGCAAGTCAGCGGCACCGTGGCGAACGCCGTATTCGACGCCAGCGCAAACCCCGCCAGCCCGGTAATCATAATCAGCGTCACGCCGCCCGTTTGCAGCGTGGCCTGGCAGGCGGAGAGCACGAGTACGTTGCGGTGTTGTTTTTCCATTTTTTGGGAGATCACTCCGGCTCTCACTCCGCTTTGATGCCCGCTGCCTTGACCACCGGCCCGATACGCGAAATGTTAGCGCGTATATATTCGCCAAACTCCGCCGGTGTGCTGCCGATCAACGCAAAGCCCAGCGCCGACAAACGATCTTTTGTTTCCGGCAGGCGCGTCACGCGCAGCGTCTCGGCGTTCACGCGCGACACCGTATCCGCAGGCGTGCCCGCCGGCAGCAGAAAACCGGTCCACGAATCGAAGTCATAACCCGGCACACCCGCTTCAGCGATGCTCGGAATCTGCGGCGTCGCTGCGGCGCGCTTGGCCCCTGTGGTCGCCAGTATGCGCAGCTTGCCGCCGTTCACATGCGGCAACGCCGTCGCCAACCCGGGAATCATCATCGGAATCTGCCCCGCCAGCGTATCGTTAAACGCCGCCGCCAACCCCTTGTACGGCACATGCAGAATGTTGATGCCGGTCATCACCTTCAACATTTCCATCGGAATATGCTGCGCGCTGCCCACACCGCCCGAGCCGTAGTTCAATTGCCCAGGGCGCGCCTTGGCAAACGCAATCAACTCTTTTACGTTAGTCACCGGCACCGACGGATGCACCGCGAGGCAGTTGTTGATCTCGGCGGCCAGCAACACCGGCGCAAAATCCTTGATGGGATCGTAGGGCAGCTTGACGTAAAGATGCGGGTTGATCGCCAGCGTCGCCACATTGCCCATGCCGATGGTGTAGCCGTCGGCGGGCGCACGCGCCGCGAACTCCATGCCGATGATGCCGTTGGCACCGGTGCGGTTATCCACCACCACCTGCTGCTTCCATTGCTCCGACATTTTTTGCGCGTAATGACGTGCCAGCACATCGACAGCGCTGCCGGGAGCGAAGGGCAGCACCAGGCGGACGGATTTTGCGGGGTAGGTTTGGGCGGATGCAGTTAGTGCCAGTAGTGCAACGGCAATTGCGGTTACCGGCAGAACAATCACTCGATGATTCATTGTTTCCTCAGTATTCTGGTTCATCAGGATTTCAAATGGCAATAAACCACACCCGTCGTTCCCGCGCAGGCGGGAACCCATAACACCGTTCCACTTGAGACGGCTCATGGATTCCCGCCTGCGCGGGAATGACAGGGTTACTTTTGTAGTTCCTTTCTACTTGGCCCATTCTGGTGGAACCAAATTTGAACCCAAGGCCAGTGATTTCCGCCAGTACTGTTTTGCCAATTCACGATCGGGTTCAACACCCGGCGCACCCGCGACATAAATTGCCCCTAAGTTGTGATATGCCAGCGCCGACATGCTACGTTCTTCTTGAATCTCCTGCTGTGCCGCTTTTAGATACCATTCCACCGCTTTGCGTCCGTCGGCAATTGCACCTGCACCCAAGTGATACATACTTGCGATATTGCATTGCGCGCGCGCATCTCCTTGTTCAGCATAAGGCAATAGCAAAAGAAACGCTTTTTCGTAGTCCTCAGCTTCAAAGGCGCGATAACCGGCTTCTTTGTCATCCGAATCGTTTGTTTCCATATCCGAAAATCCGCAAAATCTATCTCACGACCCCGCCGAAATCCACTGCATCGTGAAGGTTGCCGCAGGTGATGCCCGCCACCAGCGTTTCAAGTTTGAACTCGAATTTATCGGCCGGCTCGATAACGATGCGTCCTTTGGACGCCTTAATCGTCACGCGCTGCTCGAGGTCGAATGCCGCGATTTTCATCGCCGATGAATTGAGCCGCACCGCCGGGCCGTTGCCCCATTTCCTGATAACCGCATTCATGGTTTCCTCCTCCAGATTACGATGTTTCTAATTTGTAGATATACCGGCAAGCCGGGTCAAGTCACAATGCTGTTCACTTAGCCGTTCGTGGTGAGCTTGTCGAACCACAAATGCCCTTCGACAGGCTCAGGGCGAACGGGCAAAGGGCTTAAGTGAACA
>JAYVQD010000183.1:0-8573 GCA_043777275.1 Nitrosomonadales bacterium | reverse complement strand
TTCAATCACATCGAAACTAAAACGCGTGTAACCGCTCATGGCGTCGATGCCGATCATGCCCAGCATCAACCCAAAGCCTGCCATCGCCAGCGTTTTTGGAATCGAGCCGCCGGTCATGTAGGCCAGCACCAACAGGCCCATCAACAACAACGCGGTGTACTCGGGCGGGCCGAAGCGCAGCGCAAAGGTGGCCAGCGTCGGCGCCAGCAGCATCAGGCCCAGCACGCCGAGCGTGCCCGCGACGAACGAACCAATCGCGGCAATCGCCAGGGCCGGCCCCGCGCGCCCCTGCTGCGTCATGGCGTAGCCGTCAATGCAGGTCATCACCGATGCTGCTTCGCCGGGCAGGCGTATCAAAATCGAGGTGGTGGAGCCGCCGTACATCGCGCCGTAGTACACGCCCGCCAGCAGCACGATGGCGACAATCGGATTCAAACCAAACGTCGCCGGCAGCAACATGCTGATACCGGCCAACGGCCCCACGCCGGGCAACATGCCGACCAGCGTGCCGATCAGGCAACCGAGAAAGGCATACATCAGAATCTGCGGCTGTAGCGCCACGCTGAAGCCGAGCAGAAGGCTGTTGAAGGTATCCACCATCAAAACCCCCAGGGGCTTACCGGCAGCGGCACTCGCAGCAGCGTTGCGAACAGGTAATAGGTCACCAGCGCAAAGCCGATGCCGACCGCCGCCACCATCATCGGCTTGCGGCGCTCCATCACGCCGAGAAAAAATATCAGTAACGCCGCCATGGTGATGCGATAACCCAGCCGCTCCAGTGCATACGCCGCCACACCGCAGGCAACCAGCAGCGCGATGGCTCGCTTGGCTTCGCTCCATTTCATTTCAGCCAACGGCATCGATTTGCCGCCGCTCAATGCGACCAGCAAGCCCATCACGCCCATGAAAATCGCCAGCAGCAACGGCACGTAACCCGGCCCCGGTTCCGCCAGCGTGCCGATCGGATAAGCGCGGTTCATCCACCCCACGTAGAGCGCGAGCGCGACCAGCATCAGGCCGGATACTTGGTCGCTGCGCAGTTGCCGCTTGCGGGGTGGATCAGATGGTTGCGTCATGGGTGAATACTTTTCAGATGCGGCGACCATATACCAACGCCGTCATTCCGGCGCAGGCGGGAATGACAGGAAATGGGTTATTTTTTGTCGTCAACCTTGCCGACGATTTTGACCGCTGCGGCAAG
This sequence comes from Nitrosomonadales bacterium, assembly GCA_043777275.1. GTDB lineage: Bacteria > Pseudomonadota > Gammaproteobacteria > Burkholderiales > SG8-41 > UBA5216. The sequence continues at coordinate 7,372 of JAYVQD010000183.1, read as the reverse complement.
ACGCCTGGCGTCGGCGTCCCAATACTTGGCGAACTCAGGAGCATCCATGTAGTTAACCGGCGAATTCACGCGCGCCATCGCGGTTTTAAAGTCGGCATCTTCCACCGCGCGCCGCGCTGCGTCACGCAGCACTTTCATCACCGGCTCGGGTGTAGCGCGCGGCGCCATCAGACCGGTCCAGATGTAATACTCGATGTCCACACCCTGCTCTTTGAAGGTGGGCACATCGGGATAATTTTCGTGGCGTTTCGCGCCCCAGCTCACGTGCGCGCGCAGCTTGCCGGATTTAACGTGTGTGGTAATCGCCGCCGGGCCACCGCTGGTCAGTTCAACGTGGCCACCGAGCAAGGTGGTCAACGCGGGGCCGCCACCGGTGGTCGGCACGTGACGCATTTTCAACTTGTAGTGATGCAAAAACATTTCCATCGGCATGTGCAGCGCGCCGTAAATGCCTGACGACGAATACGACATCTGTCCCTGCTTCACGCGTGCCAGCGCCACCAGCTCCTTTAAATTTTTCACCGGCAGCGACGGATGCGACACCAGTATCGTCGGGTCGGCCGAGATCAGCGCAATCGGTGCAAACTGATCCATCGAATACGCGGGCTTGCGATCAAACAACGCATCGGCGGCAGGAATCACCGAAATGCTCGACAGCGCCATCAGCAGCGTATAGCCGTCGGGCTTGGCGTTGGCGACCGCAGCGTTGCCCACCGCCCCGCCCGCGCCCGGACGGTTCACCAGCGCCATCGGCTGCTTGAGCATTTTTTCCATCGCCATCGCGGTGGGACGTCCGGTGATTTCCGCGACACCACCGGGCGGGAAAGGAATAATCAGCGTGATGGCGCGCGACGGGAAAACGTCTTGCGCGTGCGCCGCGCACACACCGGCGAGCAGCGCCCAAGCGACTCCCGTTCTGAAGGAAAAAATATTCATAAGTATTTGTTTTTAAACAGTAATTTAAATTTTATTGATCTGCCCGCGCGCCCGATATTTTCACCACTGTCGCCCACTTTGCAATGTCGGCAATCAGATATTTTTCAAACTCGCTGACGCTCATGGTCAGCGGCTCCGCGCCCTGCTCACCCCATGTTTTGCGTACGTCGGCGCGGCTGGTGATTTTGGTGATCTCGCCATTGAGCCGATCCAGCACCGCTCGCGGCGTATTTGCCGGCGCCATCACGCCGAGCCAAATCGTCGCTTCGTATCCCGGCACGCCGGCTTCGGCGACCGTCGGTAATTCAGGCATCACGGAAGAACGCTTCACACCCGTGGTGGCCAGCGCGCGTACGCGACCCGCCTTTGCGACGGGCGCCATGGTGGTAATCGCGTCGATCATGATTTCGACCTGCCCGCTCATCACGCTGGTGCGCGCCTCCGAACTGCCTTTGTGCGGCACGTGAACAATGTCCGCGCCAATCAGTGATTTGAAATACTCGCCTGCGAGGTGGTACGGCGTGCCGGTGCCGGAGGACGCGTAGTTCAACCCTTTCGGTTTCGATTTGGCCAACGCCACCAGCTCCTTGACCGTGCGCGCCGGCAGCGAAGGGTGTACCACCAGCAGCAAATCGGATGCATTGATCGGTGCGACCGGCACGAAATCTTTCATCAACGCGAACGGTTTTTTCGGCACCAGCGATTCGTTGACGGTGTGCGTGTTCGACATCAGCAGCAGCGTGTAGCCGTCGGCGGGTGATTTCGCCACCAGATCGGTTCCGATGATCGAACCTGCGCCGGGGCGATTTTCAATCACGAACGATTGCCCGGTGGGCTCCTGCAAACGCTGACCGAGATAACGCGCGTAAATATCGGCAGGCCCGCCCGCGGCGAAGGGCACCACGATGCGCACGGATTTCGCGGGGTAAGCTTGTGCGCCCGCGCCGCTGCTGACAACGCTGCAAGCCGCGCACAACAGGGCGATGCTGTATTGATAATGGTTCATGACTGCTCCTCCAATAGTTCACCCGCTCGAATGGGGGTGTTCACAATGTGACGCGGGAGTATGGTATTCCCCGCTCTCCGCGTCAACCGCCTCAGTTACACCTCAGTTACGCCTCAGTTACACCTCAGTTACGCCTCAGTTACGCAACGCCGCCAACGCAATCTGGTTCTTAAAAAAGTCCGGCACCGCTTTGAGGAATGCCGTCATCTGCGTTTCATTCCATCCGCCAAAGGTCGCATTCAGGCGAAACTTGTCTTCAATTTCCGCACGCGTGAGCGGCTCCTGCGCGCCGCCGCGTATGTGGCCTTGCCGCTCTTCCACCACGCTGCCGTCTTTTAACGTCATGCGCACGTGGCCGGTATACGCCTTGGGATACGGGTTGTTGGGGTCTACCACGTATTGCACCTTCGACGACAGCGCGAGAATGCGCTCGTCACGCACGGTCTGTTCGGTAAACGCCGCCAGCCCCGCGCCACCCGTGATGAACGCCACCGCAATATTAAACGGCGCGCTGAATTTTGCTGCGTAGTCATTCGCCGGGCGATGCTTCGACGGCAACGGATCCCACAGCCGATGCACATAGCCCTCGGCGGTTTCGCACAGAATACTCACCACGTCTTCGGCCTTGATGCCTTTTTTGGAAAGACGCAGCGCGCAATCGACGTAAGGCTGATTCATGGTGCCGGTGGCGTAGGGCTTGAAGGTAATCACATCGGTGTACCACTTCGTGCCGAAGCCTTCGGTCAACACGCTGTAATCAGCGTTCGCGCCATTCGAGCTGCGCGCGAACGCATAATAAAAACCGTGCGTGCCTTCAAACACCGTGCGCGGGCCCAAAAACCCCTGCTGCCCGAAGCGCGCGGCCTGGATGCCGATCTTCGCCGCCCAGCCCGCATGCAGCCGTTTGGTCCACGCGCCTTCGGCCAGATATTCAATGATGCCGCCCGCCATGCTGCCCGCGATACCGAGTGCATCCACCGTTTGTTTGCGATTCAAACCCATCGCCGTGCTCACCGCGAGCGTCGCCGCCATCGCGCCCAGCACACCGGTCGGATGAAAGCCGGATTTGTGTATGGCTTTGGGGATAACCATCGACAGCCGGCACAGCATTTCGATGCCCACCACCATGCCTTTGAAAGCAGAGGGGCCGTCGCAGCCGAAACGCTCGCACGCCGCCAGCACCGCCGGCATGATGACCGCGCTCGAATGCACCGGGCCGCCCTCGAAGGTGTCATCGAAATCTTCGCCGTGTGCCGCAGTGCCGTTCAACATCGCCGCCGTTTCGGGCGCGTAGGTGGCTTTGTGGCCGATAGCAGTAGCCGGGCCGCCGCTATCCACGCCTGCGAGCAGCGCCTTGATGTAATCGGTGTTGCGCGCGGCGACGCACAAGCCCACCACATCAATCAGCAGTTCGTCGATGCGCGTGCGCACGGCAGGCGGAATCGCGTTCACGTCGAGCGCGAGCGCCTGGTCGGTGATGCGTTCAGCGATGGACGGCGTATGGTGTGTGGCGTTCATGATTCAGGTGTTCCCAATAAAACGGGGATGCAGTGAGCGTCCCCGAAGCATACCGCTGGCTTAAGCTGCCGGACGCTGCGTCTTCTTATAGCGCCCGATAGGCACCAACTCCGCAGTCGTGCCGCCCGGCGCTCTGAACTTCACCGGGATCACGCCCGGGTCGCTGATAATTTCGCTGCCCTGTGTTTTGATCTGCTCGGTGTATTTTTCGATGTCATCCACTTCAATCGCGAAGTGATGAATGCACGGGCCTTCGCCGGAGGCTTTCGATTCGGCGGATTGCGTGCCGTCGTCGTATTTAATCAGCGTGAAATCCATCGCGCCATCGGTCAGATGCCGCGACAGATGGTCGCGCGTCTTGCGCGTTTCGACTTCCCAGAAGCCGAATACTTTTTGATAGAACGCCGTGGTTTCTTCGAGGTTTTCTACTTTTAACGCCATGTGTACGATGCGATTTTCCATACTGCTCTCCTTGATTTTCTTTAAAACTCAAAACTCATAGCCCGCCGCCGCCAGCATCGGCTTTGCAGCCGGCGACGTCAATCGTGAAATAAAATCGTTCGCTTCGGCAGCATGCGTGCTGCTCGCCACGCAGCCTGCCGAATACGTGGCCTTGGCCTGAAACTCATCTGGCAGCGGTCCGATATACGCAACCCCCGCAATAGGCAGTATCTCCGTATTCTGCGTGATGCCGATCGCTTTTGCATCGCCCGCGGCGGCCAGCCAGTTCATCGCAGCATTGCCGTTAGGAAACAATTTCAGCCGGTCTTTGACTTCAGCCGCGATGCCAAGCTTGTCCAGACACGCCATCACAATTTTGCCTGCCGTCGCCACCGCCGGATCGGGAAAGGCAATCACACTGGCGGCGCGCAGCACCGCTCGCAGACTGTCCGCACTGGAAACATCGGGTTTGACCACGCCATCACGCACCGCAACGCCGGTGCCCACCTTGCCCAGATCAGCGCGTGGCGCGGCAACAAACCCCGACGCAATTAACTCGTCGATCAGGGTGTTGGTCAACACAATCACATCCACCGGCGCGCCGCTGTTGCCGCTCAAGGCTTTGGTTTTCATCGCGCCCACCGCACCGAAATCAGCAACCGGCTCCACACCCGTCTCGCGGCGAAACACATCCATCGTGTGCTGCACCACCGATTGCGCCGCGCCTGCACTCAGGATATGCAGCGTCTCCACGATTACAACCGGACGACTTCCGCCGCAATCGCGTCGCCCATCTCGCGCGTGGAGGCTATGCCACCCATATCACCGGTCAGGGTTTTGCCCGCCTTGACCACGTTTTCAGTCGCGCGCTCCATCAGATCCGCCGCCTGCAACGCGGCGGGCACGTTGTGTTTGTGTCCCAACCACGCCAGCAGCATCTGCCCCGACATAATCATCGCGTACGGATTAGCGATGCCCTTGCCCGAAATATCCGGCGCAGAACCGTGCGTGGCCTGCGCCATGGCGCGTTCCGGCCCGGCGGATAAGCCCGGCGCCAACCCCAGCCCGCCGACCAGCGCCGAGGCCGCATCCGACAAAATATCGCCGAAGGTATTGGTGGTGACAATCACATCAAACTGCTGCGGTTTCATGATGAGCTTGGCCGCCATGGTATCGACCAGCACTTCGTTGAACGCCACGTCGGGATATTCAAGTGCCACCTTGCGGCACTCCTCGGCGAACATGCCGCAGGCGAGTTTGAACACGGTGTCTTTGTGAACCGCGGTGACGATTTTGCGTTGGCGCGTGCGCGCGATGTCGAACGCCGCGCGCGCAATCTTTTGTGAACCCTGGCGCGTAATCACGCGGATGCCGATAGTCATGTCGGGCGACGGGCGAAACTCGCCATAGCCCAGATGCACATTGCGATCCGGCGGAAAGCCTTCGTTGTTTTCGCGCACCAGTATCAGATCGACGTCTTTGTAGATACACGGTACGCCCGGATACGATTTCGACGGACGAATATTCGCGAACAAATCGTAATGCCGGCGCAGAATCGGATGCGGGTTGATCGAATTCGGATTGTTCTTCGGATACGCCTGATGGCCTATCGGCCCCAGCACCCAGCCGTCGAGCGTATCGAGTTTGTCGAGCGTGCCCGGCGGCATGGTGTTGCCGAGTTCATCGAACGCCTTTTTGCCGATGGGTACCGCGTGCCAGTCAATCGCGAGATTCGATTTTGCCGCCGCCGCGCGCATGACCTTGATCGTCTCGGGCACGACTTCCAAACCAATGTCGTCGCCTTCGAGTATGCCTATCTGCAAAACCTTATCCATGCGTGCCCCGGAAAAGCGCGAATTTTAACACGGTGCTGCGCCGCAACCCGCTGACAAAAGATAAGATGCGCGAATGAAACCCCTGCACAGCGCGCGCCACGCCACCGAAGCCCATCTCATTCGCGGCTACCTCGAATCACAAGGCATCGACGCCGTGGTGCGCGGCGAATTTCTCGCCGGCGGCATTGGCGAACTGCCCGCCGGCCTGTGCAAAGTATGGGTGATGGAGGATGGCGAGTTCGCGCGTGCCGATGATTTGTTGCGGCAATTTTTGCGCGGCGAAGCGGCACGCGACCATGCGCATGAACGCTGGCGCTGCGCGCAGTGCGATGAAGCACTCGAAGGACAATTCACCGCGTGCTGGAATTGCGGCAGCGCGCGGCCTGAGCAGCAGACGCGCTCAATATAAAATATTGTTTAAAAACAAATACTTATATAGTTTATGGCGTTTTGCACCAAGGCGTCGGGCATAATTGCATTTCTCTCAGCGAAAATATTTTAATGCCCGACTTCTCCGTAATCCCCAGGAACAACCCGGAACAAGCCCACCGCATCAAACGCTATTTCCTGGCCGTGGCGACATCGCTGCTGGTGCTTTACTTCATGACCGTGGTGCATATCCACGGTTACCTGGAACTGCGCGGTCTGCAAATTTGCGCCGTAGCCATGGCGCTGTGCTTCGTGGTTTTTTACGCGCTGCTGCGATCAGGGCGCAATCTCAACTACCGCGACCCCAGCCTCACCGGTGCGCTGATCCTGAGCGCGTTTGCCGTCACCACGATTGCCGCGTACTACACGCAGAGCGACGCGCGCGCGGTGTTTCTGCCGGTGCTGCTGATGACCTTTTATTTCGGCATCTACCGGCTCGACACCACGGATATGACCACCGTTGCGATCATCTGCATTGCCATCTACGGCACGATGATCTGCGCGCTCTACCTGTTCCGGCGCAGCAGCCTGGATATGCCGCTCGAGATGCTGCGCTGGTGGATACTGGCCGTGGTGCTGCTGTGGTTTGCGCTGATGAGCGGCCATGTCAGCCAATTGCGCAAGGCGCTGGCCGACAGCAAATCGGCCACCGAAGCGTTAGTGGAGCGCGACGATCTCACCGGCGTGGGCAACCGCCGCTATCTCACGCACATGTTGAAGCAGGAAAAAAACCGCTGCGACCGGGCCGGAACAACCTTCTGCGTCGCCATGCTGGACCTGGATTTTTTCAAGAAGGTGAACGACACCTACGGCCACCCGGCGGGCGACATCGTGCTGAAGGTGTTCGCGCTGGTGGCACAGGATGGCTTGCGCCGGATCGACTATTTCGGGCGTTACGGCGGCGAGGAATTCATGCTGATCATGTCCGACACCCCGATGAAGGGCGCGCAGATCAAAGCCGAACGCCTGCGCAGCAACACCGAACTTACCCGCTTCGCCGAGATCGATCCCGCACTGGTGCAAACGGTTTCCATCGGGCTTGCCGAGTACCGCCGTGACGAATCCATCGACGATGTGCAGAAGCGGGCTGACAAAGCTTTGTATAAAGCGAAGTCGAAAGGACGCAACCGGGTGGCGATTGAGGCGTAGGCGCAGCCCAACAAGTACATAGGGTGCGCACCGCGCACGCGTAACCAGGCAGCACGCG
>JAYVQD010000182.1:0-2222 GCA_043777275.1 Nitrosomonadales bacterium | reverse complement strand
TTTACGTTTCAAATCGAGACCAGAAAAAATCATGAATTATTTATTTCAAATCAAACGATTAACGCGTCTCGGGCGCTCAACGTCCGGACACTAGTGATATAAAATATTGTTTAAAAACAAATAGTTATAAAAGTTTACTTGGGATGATTACTTCTCGTCCGTATCTATTTTAGACTTTTGATTACAAATATATTCAAAAGTCGCGTCTTTTGTATATTTTTATACATAAAAGACTTATATAATCACGTTCATGCAACGCTACCTAGACGCCCAGGTCGCCGCTGATCTCGCGCGTAAGATGGTCATCCTTACCGGCCCGCGGCAGGTCGGCAAGACCACCTTGGCACGCCAACTTGCGGCCCAGCACAGCTCAGGTGCCGGCGAGCGCGCAGTATTAAATTCTGCGCAATATTTCAATTGGGACGTGCCCGAACATCGCGCCACGCTGCAAGGCGGCACTTGGAATCGCGTCGCACCGCTGGTGGTGTTCGACGAAATCCACAAAATGCCCGACTGGAAAAACTGGCTCAAAGGCGTGTACGACGGCAAGCAAGACGCACAGCGCATTTTGGTCACCGGCAGCGCGCGTATGGAAACCTTTCGCCAAAGCGGCCCCTCACTGGCCGGGCGTTTCCACGCGCTGCGGCTGCATCCCATTTCCGTGCGTGAGTGGTGCGCGCAAGCATCGCCGCCGTTCGCGTCCACACCGCAACAGGCACTCGCGCACTTGCTGGTGCGCGGCGGATTTCCAGAACCCTTCCTGTGCACAGACGCCACCACCGCCGAACGCTGGCGTGCCGATTATTTCACCGGCTTGATCCGCGAAGACATCGTGGAGTTCTCGCGCATCGGTGAACTTAACGCCATGCGTTTATTCGTCGAACTGTTGCGCAGCCGTACCGGTGCACCTTTGTCGCTCGCCTCCATTGCCCGCGATCTGGCGGTGTCGCCGATTACACTGCGGCGCTACCTCGATATACTGGAAGCGCTGTTCATTGTGTTCATCGTACGCCCATGGCACAAAAATATCGGTCGCGCCACGCAACAAATGCCCAAGGTGTATTTCTTCGACAACGGCCTGGTAAAAAGTAATGGCGACGACGACAAGCATCGCGGCGCACGCTTTGAAAACGCCGTCGCCGCCATGCTCGCCAAGCACGCCGACTACGTGCGCGATACCACTGGCCGCGACATAGGCCTGCACTACATACGCACCAAAGACGGCAGCGAAGTCGATTTCGCCCTGAGCGATGGTGATCGTCTCACCGATTTGATCGAATGCAAATGGGCCGACAGCGCCGTACACCGCGCTCTCGCCCGCTTCGCCAGCGAGCAAACCGATGCACGCGCCACGCAATTGGTTTACACCCTCGACCACGAGCAGCGGCACGGCAGCATTGATGTCACGCCCGCAGGGCCTTGGCTGGCGCGGTTGGCGGCGTAAGGCCAGCGCGTTACCGCAGAGCGGCACTCGCCCGTTGAGCCTGCGTGTATCAGAGTGTCGTTGCTAAGTGCCAGTATAATCCAGTCTTTTTGATGCAGAACTCATGTTGTTAGCAGCACCTAAGCTCGGCGAACGCTCGCGGGCTGGCCCGTTTCACGGTTCTTCCGATGCGCTTGCGATCGCGGAACTGGCGGGAAACGTACGTCCTTTACTGACGATTACCGCTGACGCTTCCTCCGCGCAGCGCCTTCAAACCGAACTCGCGTTCTTCGCGCCTCAACTCAAAACCTGCGTGTTCCCTGATTGGGAAACGCTGCCCTACGATCAGTTCTCGCCGCACGCCGATCTGGTGTCGGAGCGCCTGGCCACGCTCTACGAAATGATGCGCGGCACGTTCGATGTCGCCATTGTTCCCGTCACTACCGCGCTTACGCGCCTGATGCCGGTGGACTACCTTGCCGCCAACACGTTCTTTTTCAAACAAGGCGGCAAGCTCTCGCCCGATGAACTGCGCCGACAATGCACCCTCGCCGGCTACACCCACGTGACGCAAGTCGTAGCACCCGGCGAGTACAGTTTTCGCGGCGGGTTGATCGACATATTTCCGATGGGCAGTGCGCTGCCGTATCGCATTGATTTGTTCGACGAAGATATTGATTCCATCCGCAGCTTTGATGTGGATTCGCAGCGTTCGATCTACAAGGTGAATGAAGTGCGGCTGTTGCCCGCGCGCGAATTCCCGATGAACGAGGCCGCGCAAACATTGTTTCGGCAAAAT
>JAYVQD010000181.1:0-30986 GCA_043777275.1 Nitrosomonadales bacterium | reverse complement strand
ACTTGATCCGCGTTATCTGGGCGCTCGTGAAGAGCGGCAGAACATACGAGGATCGTTCAAAAACTGCTTGAAATTTCTAGCGGGATGTTCAAGTCTTTTATTATCGCATTATCGAAAACCAGCAACCAAGGACAGTCGAGCAATGTCTGGACGGAGGGGCTCGGGACCCGGTAAAAACCGGTGTGCCGCCCATGACATCAAGGATGCGTGAAATGACTGATTTTCCATGACATCAGACTGCCCTCATTGTCGCGGCTCCTGCAACCACCAATCATGCCATGTTCGCGGATTGCCCGGCGCAGAGTAGTAGTCATCCCGCCCCCTACAGGCTAAACTGCGCGCCGTGTCCGAAATCGAAAAAGTTTTCTCCGCAGAGGGTTCTTTAGCCGCCGTCGTTCCTGATTTCCGTGCCCGCACGGGCCAGGTTGAGATGGCGCTCGCTATACAGAAAACCATTCAAAAACAACAGGTTATCGTTGCGGAGGCAGGCACGGGAACGGGCAAGACGTTCGCCTATCTGGTGCCAGCGTTGCTGTCGGGCGGCAAGGTGATTATTTCCACCGGCACCAAAACCTTGCAGGATCAGTTGTTCGACCGCGATATTCCCACGGTGCGCGCGGCGTTAAAGGCGCCGGTGTCGGTGGCGCTGCTGAAGGGGCGCGCGAATTATGTGTGCCATTACCATCTTGAGAATACGCAGGCCGACGGGCGTCTAGCCACGCGCGAGGACGTGCGTTATTTGCAGTTGATCGCGAGCTTTGCGCGGCGCACGCAAAGTGGCGATCGTGCCGATCTGGCCGATGTGCCGGAGACGGCGGGGGTGTGGTCACATGTGACCTCCACGCGCGAGAACTGCCTCGGCTCGAACTGCGAGCATTTCGATAAGTGCTTTGTGATGCGCGCGCGCAAGCAGGCGCTCGACGCCGATGTGGTGGTGGTGAATCACCATTTGTTTTTTGCCGATGTGGCGCTGCGCGATGAAGGCGTGTCGGAGCTGCTGCCCAAATGCAACACGGTGATTTTCGACGAGGCGCATCAGTTGCCCGACACCGCCAGTCTGTTTTTTGGTGAAACGGTGTCTACCTCGCAATTGCTCGATCTGGCGCGCGATTCCCGCATGGAAGGCATTGCCGGCGCGCGTGATTTTGCGGCGTTGCCCGAGGCCGCGATAGCGCTGGACAAAGCCGCGCGTGATTTGCGTCTGGCGCGCCTGGAGGACAACGGCCGTCTGACGCAAAAAGACATCAAGGACGATACGACCTTCGAGAGCGCGATTGAGAACGCCAGCGCGAAACTCTCCGCGCTGTTTGTGTTGCTGGATGCGCAAGCGGAGCGCAGCGAAGGGCTCAAGCTGTGCCGCGAGCGCGCACAAGACCTGGCGCAAACGATTGCACGCTGGCGCGAAGCCAAGGACGACAGCTTTGTGCGCTGGATCGAAGTTTTCGGCCAATCACTGCAATTGCATGCGACACCGCTGTCGATTGCCGATATTTTCAGGAAGCAGGTGACTGAAACGTCGCGCTCCTGGGTATTTACCTCGGCCACGTTGTCCGTGAACGGCGACTTCAAGCATTACTGCGGCGAACTGGGACTGGACGATGCGCCGACCGCCACCTGGCCCAGCCCGTTTGATTTTGAGAAACAGGCGTTGCTGTATGTGCCCAAGGCGATGCCGAACCCGAACACGCGCGAGTACACCGCAGCGGTGGTCAAGGCCGCGCTGCCGGTGTTGATGGCGAGCGAGGGCAGGGCGTTTTTGTTGTTCACCAGCCTGCGCGCGATGCGCGAAGCGTGCGAGCTGGTGCGCGAGGAGTTCAAGGCGCGCGGCCTCGATTACCCGGTGCTGCTGCAAGGCGAAGGCTCGCGCACGGAGTTGCTCGATCGCTTTCGCACACTCGGCAACGCGGTGCTGGTGGCGAGCCAGAGTTTCTGGGAGGGCGTGGACGTGCGCGGCGAGGCGCTGTCGGTGGTGGTGATCGACCGTCTGCCGTTCTCGCCGCCGGATGATCCGGTGCTCGCCGCGCGCATCGACAAAATGAACCGCGAAGGCCGCAACGCCTTTATGGAATATCAGGTGCCGCAGGCCGTTATGACACTAAAGCAGGGCGCGGGGCGCTTGATACGCGATGAAACCGATCGCGGCGTGCTGATGATCTGTGATCCGCGCCTGGTGGATAAACCCTACGGCAAGCGCATCTGGCGCAGCCTGCCGCCGATGAAGCGCACGCGCGAGATTGCGGAGGTGGAGGGGTTTTTTTTGCAAGGATGAAGGCGGAAGGATGAAGGATGAAGGATGAAAACAACCTGACCGTTGGTGCGCCGTTGATTGTTTTCATCCTTCATCCTTCATCCTTTGAACTGCTAGTCAGCCGCCGCCGCACATACTCAATGTGCGCGCGCAGGTTGTAATACTGCTCTGAATATTGCAGCGGCAGCGGGATGCCGGAAACGGCGTCCTCAATCAGATCGAGTTCCTGTTGGTGCTTCTTGCGATTTTCCGGTTCATCCGCCAGCGCCTGTTCGAGTTTTTTCAGTTTGTCGTACCAATGCCACAGGCGCTTGTGCATGCGCCAGCCATAGACCATCGGCACGATCTTGATGAGCGGGATCAGTATGGTAACGATGGGTATCAGCAGTACCAGTAGCCGGTCCATCAATACCGCTATCCAGAACGGCATATAGCGCTGAAAAAATGGCGGGCCGGATTTATGAAATCGCTCCGCGACTTTGCTCATCGGCAGCTCACTGCCTTGCGACTGCGGGAAGTGTTGCTCGCTGTTGAAAATGCCCGGCCCGCGGTGTGTGTCGGCGGCGGCCTGCGCCAGCGCGAATTGCAGCGCGGGATGCACATCATCGCGCACTGCCAGCAGCGCCACCGCAGCCACCAGTTCAACATCGCGCGCGGGGATGCCTTGCGCGAAATCGATTACGCCCTTGTGCAGCACCACGCGTGCCAGCCACGGATAGCGCTTGGCATACGCTTCGGCCTGCGACAAGCTCACGAGTTTGATGCCCGGTGCGCGCAGCAATTCCTGCACCAGTGCGGCGTCGGGCGCGGAAACCATAAACGCGGCGTCCACCTCGCCCGATATCAGCGCTTCGGCGGCGGCTTTGCCGGGCGATTCGACGAGCGTTGCGTTGGCGGCGTTCACCTCGCTCGCGTTGAGCAACTGCAGGGCGAGATGCCGCGTGCCGCTGCCGGCTGCGCCCACCGCGATACGTTTGCCGCGCAACTGCGTAAGCCGGTCAATGTCGGCGGGCAGGCGATGAAATATCCACACCGGTTCGTAAAACATGCGGCCCAGCGACAGCAGGGTGTTTGAATCTTCAGGCTCGGTGGTGCCGCCCTGCACGAAGGCCACGCTGGCCTCGGGGCTGGCGCCGCGCAGGCGCGCAAGATTTTGCATCGAGCCGGCGGAAGGCTTGATCTCGAGTTTGATGCCGTCGCCCTTGAGGCTGTCGCGATAGCGTTGGGCGAATTTGTAGTACGCGCCGCTTTCGCCACCGGTGGTAATGGTGATGGTGTCCGGTGGCGCAGGTTGCACAAAGCGCGAGGCCAGCACGAAGCCCGCGACGATCAATAACAGCGCGGGGCCGGCAATGATGAGCCATTCGCGCCATGCGGCACGCTCGAATTTGGGTCGTTTGAAACGCGGTGGTTTGATCACCATAGGGGCTGGATTATAACGGTGTCAGCCCAAGTACCAGCGCCAGCACAGCCACGCCGCGGCGATCCAAACGATGACGATAATTGCCGCGCCGAACCAGTTGCGAGGCTTACCGTGTTTTTCAGCGAGCCACCGCGCGGCTTGTTCGCGGCATGGGTCGAGCACGGCTTGGGGGATGAATTTCAGCGTGAGCCAGATGCCGATGGGCAGCAGGATGGCGTCGTCGAGCAGGCCCAGCACCGGAATGAAATCCGGGATCAAATCAATCGGACTGAACGCGTAAGCGACGATGCTGATGGCGAGTATTTTTGCGATCAGCGGTGTTTGCGGATGGCGATAGCAAAACCACAACGTCACGGCTTCAGCTTTGATCTGGTTTGCCCATTGCAGTAGCCGTTTTATCATAAGGTTTTGTTTTTAAACAATAATTTAAATTGATGTGGCGTAGAGGTCATGCGCGTCGGCGCGCGTGATTTTCACCTGCATAAACTCGCCGGGCTGGATGGCGCCGGGTTTGCTGATGAACACACTGCCGTCGATTTCCGGCGCGTCGGCGCTGCTGCGGGCGATGGCTTGTTTGCCATCATTGCTGTCTACCAGCACCGTCATGGTGAGGCCGACTTTTTTCTTGAGCCGCGCTTTGCTGATTTTTTCCTGTGCTTTCATGAAGCGCGCGCGGCGATCTTCGCGCACGTCATCGGGCACCGGATTCGGCAATGCGTTAGCGGTCGCCCCTTCAACCGGCGAGTACGCAAAGCAACCGACGCGATCCAACTGCGCTTCTTCGAGAAACGCCAGAAGTTCTTCAAACTCGGCTTCGGTCTCACCCGGAAAACCCGCGATGAAGGTGCTGCGGATGGTGAGTTCGGGGCAGATCGCGCGCCAGGCTTTGATACGCGCCAGTGTGTTCTCGGCGTTGGCGGGGCGCTTCATCAATTTAAGAATGCGCGGGCTGGCGTGCTGAAACGGCACGTCGAGATAGGGCAGGATTTTTCCCTTATTTGCGTTTTCTGCCATCAGTGGAATCACATCATCGACGTGCGGGTACGGGTACACATAATGCAGGCGTACCCACACACCGAGCTCGCCCAGCGCCTGCGCCAGCGCGAGCATGCGCGTTTTGATCGGCTTGCCGCCCCAGAAGCCGGTGCGGTATTTAATATCGACACCGTAGGCGCTGGTGTCCTGCGAAATCACCAGCAGTTCTTTCACACCGGCTTTGACCAGGTTATCGGCTTCCTGCATCACGTCGCCGATGGGGCGGCTGACCAGATCGCCGCGCATCGACGGAATAATGCAAAACGTGCAGCGGTGATTGCAGCCTTCGGCAATTTTTAAATACGCGTAGTGCTTGGGCGTGAGCTTGATACCGATATCACGTGGAGGCGGGACCAGATCAATATGCGGGTTGTGTTTGTGCGGCAGGTGTTTATGCACCGCGCGCATCACGTCATCGGTGGCGTGCGGGCCGGTGACGGCGAGCACTTTGGGATGCGTTTTCTTGACGATGTCACCTTTGGCGCCGAGGCAGCCGGTGACGATGACTTTGCCGTTTTCAGCGAGCGCCTCACCGATAGCGTCGAGTGACTCTTCAACCGCTGAGTCGATAAAGCCACAGGTGTTGACCACCACCAGATCGGCGTCGTTATACGATGGCGAGATCAGGTAGCCTTCAGCGCGCAGTTGGGTGAGGATGCGTTCGGAATCGACCAGCGCCTTGGGGCAGCCAAGCGAAACAAAACCGACTTTTTTTGGGGACATGGATCAACCTCTGACTACTCCCTCTCCCGCAGGGCGGGATAAGGGAACACTTAAAGCGAAGCTGAGGGTTGGGGAGAGGGGATGAATGTGTGGATTATCAGCTCTTGTTCTCGCCGCCGTCTTTTGGCGGCGGGGTGGCAGCGCCACCGAAGCCTGCAAACGGAAAGCCGCTGAACATGTTGCGCGTTTGATTCGACATCTGGTTCTGCATCTCGACAAAGGCGTTGGCGCTTTGTTCGAGGTAGCGGCCCATCAGGCCCTGAATCGCTGGGCCCTGCATTTTGACGAATTCGTTCCACGCTTCAGAGTTGAGCATCGGGTTTGCGCCATAGAGCTGGCCCGATTGCGCCTGCATACGCTTTTGGATATCCATGAAGGTGGTCACGTTCTTTTCGAGGAAATTACCCATCATGCCCTGCATCGCATTGCCGTAAAAACGGATGATCTGCGATAGCATGTCGCTGGAGAACATCGGCGAGCCGGCGGTTTCTTCTTCGAGAATAATTTGCAGCAGGATGCTGCGCGTGAGGTCGTCTTTGGTCTTGGCGTCTTCGACACGAAACTCGACGTTGTCGAGCACCAGTTTTTTGACATCGCTCAACGTGATGTAGGCGCTGGTCTCGGTGTCGTAGAGACGGCGGTTCGGATATTTTTTGATTAAACGCGATTGTTGAGCCATGACGCATCCCGGCAGAATAGACAGTGCATTATTTCAGAAAAGGTGCTGCGGCGCAATGGAGGGAAAATAAAAATACAATAAAAACATATACTTATGCTGCCACTACCGTGATTGCATGGCGGCAAGATGGCGACGGCCATACAGCGTGCGTACGCAGCATGGCCGACACACGCTATAGGCCATCTACTGCATATGCTGCCCGCCGTTGATGGCGATGTTCGCGCCGGTGACAAACGCGGCTTCATCGGAACACAGGTACGCAACCAATCCCGCGACTTCTTCGGGTTTGCCCAAGCGGCCAATTGGAATTTGCGGAATGATTTTGCTGTCGAGCACTTCTTTCGGAATCGCCATCACCATTTTTGTGCCGATGTAGCCCGGCGAAATGGTGTTTACGGTAACGCCTTTGCGTGCGTATTCGAGCGCGGCGGCTTTGGTGAAGCCGTGCATGCCCGCTTTGGCGGCGGAGTAGTTGGTTTGACCGAACGCGCCTTTTTGCCCATTCACGGACGACACGTTAATCACGCGACCCCACCCGCGCTCGGCCATGCTGTCGATCACCGGCTTGGTCATGTTGAATACGGAATCGAGGTTGGTGTGCATCACTGCGTCCCATGCCGCCTTGTCCATTTTCTTGAAGGTGGTGTCGCGGGTAATGCCGGCGTTGTTGACCAGCACATCGATCGGGCCGCATTCCGATTGAATTTTAGTCACCGATTTCTGGCACGAGTCAAAATCGGCGACATCAATTTCATAGGCCATGAAATCGAAACTCTGTTTTTTCATGTCGGCAAGCCACGCCTCACGCTTGGTGTTGCCGGGCGAGCAGGTGGTCACCACTTTGAAGCCCATGCGCGCAAGTTTGACGCAGATGGCTTCGCCCAAGCCGCCCATGCCGCCGGTTACTACTGCTGTGCGCTGTGTCATTGCTGCTTTCTCCATTGTTAAAATAGTGTTTTAAAACAAATACTTATAGTGTTATTGTTGCGCTTCAACCGGCGGCGCTTTCTGCTGCACATAGCGTCCGGGTGCTGCTTCGATTTCAGTGTAACCCGCGCCGCCCAATGTTACGCGCGCGGGGATTTTTTTGCCGGTGTGTTGCGTGAGCCATGCGCACCAATGCTTCCACCAACTGCCCGGCTGCGAGGTGGCGCCTTCCAGCCACGCGTCGGCACTCGTTGCCGCCCCGGCGTTGGTCCAGTAGTTGCGTTTGTCGCGCCACGCCGGATTGATGATACCTGCAATGTGCCCGCTGGCGGAAAGCACGAAGGTTTGTTTGCCTTGCAGTATGGGCCTGCTGGCATAGGCGGTTTTCCACGGCACGATATGATCCTCGCGCGTGGCGAGCAGATATGCGGGCAGATCGAGCCGCGTCAGATCAAGCGGCACGCCACACACCGTGAGTTTACCGGGCGTGCGCAGATTATTTTCCAGATAAGTATTGCGCACGTACCACGCATACATCGCGCCGGGCAGGTTGGTGCTGTCGCTGTTCCAGTAGAGCAGATCAAACGGCGGCGGCGTTTTGCCTTTGAGATAGTTGTTGACGACGTAGTTCCAGATCAGATCATTGGCGCGCAGACTGGCAAAGGTGATCGCCAGTTCGCGTCCCGCCAGCACACCGCCAGTGTCACCACGGGCAAACTCACGCTCGCGGCTTTGCACGTAGGCCTCGTCGATAAACACCGACAGATCGCCGGTGTCGCAAAAATCGAGCATGGTGGCGAGTAGGGTGAGACTGACCACGGGGTTTTTGCGCTTGGCCTTGAGCACCGCCAGCGCCGTGGTGAGCAGGGTGCCGCCGACGCAAAAACCCAGTGCGTTGATTTTTTTAACACCGCCAATTTTGCGCGTGGCATCAATGGCCGCGATGATGCCCTGGGATACATAGTCGTCCCAGGACACCTTGCCCATGCTGACGGGAACGTTACGCCACGACACCATGAACACCGTGTGGCCCTGTTCCACGGCGTAACGCACCAGAGAGTTTTCCGGCTGCAAATCGAGAATATAAAACTTGTTGATGCACGGCGGCACCATCAGCAACGGGCGCTCATGCACGGTGGCGGTTGTCGGGCGATACTGAATCAACTGCAACAGGTCATTTTCAAACACCACTGCGCCGGGTGTGACAGCGAGATTGCGTCCCACCGCGAATGCGCTGTCGTCGGACATCGATACCATGCCTCTGGGCAGATCGTCGCGTAGATTTTGCAGACCCTGCGCGAGACTCGCGCCTTGGGTTTGCGCGGCGAGCTTGAGCGCCTCTGGATTGCTCAACGCGAAGTTGGCGGGCGAAGCCGCATCAATCCACTGGCGCACTTGAAACAGGGCTTTGCGTTTTTCGTGCGGCGTGAGTTCCGCGCCGCTGGCAGCGGATGCCAGCCACTGCGAGGTGATCAGATACGACTGCGATAACCACTGAAAATAGGGCTCACGCCATTCCGGCGCGCGA
Source organism: Nitrosomonadales bacterium (assembly GCA_043777275.1). Classification (GTDB taxonomy): domain Bacteria; phylum Pseudomonadota; class Gammaproteobacteria; order Burkholderiales; family SG8-41; genus UBA5216. The sequence goes on along the minus strand of JAYVQD010000181.1, from coordinate 22,423 downwards.
AAGCGCTTGTCGGGAACCGCGGCGGTGTCGGCGTTGGCGTTGAGTTGGGGTTCATCCGGGTTCGACAGCTTCGCCCACAACGCCATTTGTTGCTCGTACCACGATTGTTGCAGTTGTTGCCAGCGCGCGGGGTCACGCGCGTAGTCCTGCGCCAGTTGTTGCAGCGTGGCGCTGGCGTCGAGTTGCCCTGCGCCTTGTTTGAAAGGCTGCATCATTCCGGCCAGCAGTTGCTGTTGAGCGCCGAACAAGGCTTGAAAGATGTCTTGCGGATCAGGCATGAAGCAACACCTTATGAACAACCGGAGATGCCCCCATTCTACAGGGGCATTCTTGCGGAATTTTAGCCGTGTGTCAGCCGTGAGTGAGTTCGCCCACCAGCCAGATGGTCGCTATGCCTAGCCCGATCAGCACTACCTGCTGAATGGTGGCCCGAATCTCGGGCCGCCGGTGCAGGCCGGGAATCAAATCGGCGACGGCGACGTAGAGCATGCTGGCCGTCGCCAGCGCGATCAGCGTGTTGACCCACTCCTGCATGGTCTGTAACGCAAAATAAGCGAGCACGCCGCCCACCACCATCGCCGCGCTCGACAGCAGATTGAGCATGAAGGCGTATCTTTTGGTATAGCCGGAATGCAGCAGGATCAGAAAATCACCGACTTCCTGCGGCACCTCGTGCGCAATGATCGCAAGCGCGGTGACGATGCCCAGTTGCGTATCGGCCATAAACGCTGCCGCGATCAATACGCCATCGACAAAATTGTGAAAGGTGTCGCCGATCAGAATCATCATGCCGCTGCGGCCGTGATCGTGATGACCGGCCACGCCGGCAGCCGGGCGCGCCGCGGCAGGAACGTGAGCGTGTCCTTCGTGCGGGTCGTGCGCTTCGCATTCCTCGATATGGCAATGCCGCCACAACACGAGTTTTTCGAGAATGAAAAACAGCAGCAGGCCGCCGAGTATGGTGGCGGCGGTGGTTTGCAGATTGTCCGACGTGTTAAACGCGTGCGGCAGCAGCTCAATGAACACCGCGCCGAGCAGCGCGCCCACCGCATAGCTGATGAGTACCGTGACTTGCGCCGCGCTGGCGCGTGCCGAAATCAGCCACGCGCAAAGCACCGAAGCAATGCCGCCGGCGACCGTTGCCGCGAGTATCCAGGTGAAGGTAGTCATGAGGCAGGGGATGCAAGTGAGGCGAATGAAACAAATGAAACTTAGGTTAGCCGCACCCACACCAAGACGGCCCGGCCGAAGAACGCGCGATTATACGTTAATTCAAGGGCTTACGACTTCAGGGCAACGCTACTCGTGCCAAATGAATGCCGCCATGCGCCCGGTAATTTTGTCGCGGCGGTAGGAATAAAAACGCGCGGCATCCGAATAGGTGCATAGCCCGCCGCCAAACACGTGCGCCTGCGTGACACCTGCCCGCGCCAGCGCAAGCCGCGCCAGCATAAACAAATCCGCCAGCCACTTGCCCGGCGCGTGTGGCACGAAGGCCGTCCTGGCATCGGCATCGCTGCGGGTGAAGGCGTCGTACACATCCGCGCCGACTTCAAACGCCGTGGGGCCGATGCCGGGGCCGAGGTAGGCGAGTAGATCGGCGGGATCATCGCCCGCGTCTTGCAGCTTCTGTACGGTATGGGCCAGCACGCCGCCCGCCAGCCCGCGCCAGCCGGCGTGCGCCGCCGCCACGCGTGTGCCGGCGCGATTGGTGAACAGCACCGGCAGGCAATCCGCCACCATGATCGCGCACACGGTGCCGGCATTGCGCGCGACGCTGGCGTCTCCCACGTTGGCGTCCGGGCTGCCGCTTTGTTCGTTGATGGCATCGGCATCGACCACGCGCGCGCCATGCACTTGCCGCAGCCACTTCGGCGTTTGCGGCAGTTGCTGTTGCAGCAGCGCGCGATCGCGCGCTGCCGCCTGTGGGTCCGCATCCGCGCGCAGACCCAGGTTGAAGCTCGCGTGCGGGCTCACGCTGAACCCGCCGCTGCGCGTGGTGATAAAGGCTTTGACGTGGGCCGGCGCCGGCCAGTCGGGCACGATCCAGTCGGCAGGGAACGGGTGAGGGTGGGTCATTTTGCGTTCTTGAGAGCGGTGATGAGTTTGCGCATGTCGGCCGGGATGCGCGCACTCCAACTGCGGCGGCGTCCGCTGGCGGGGTGGGTGAGCGCGAGTTTTTCGGCATGCAGCGCCTGTCGGGTAAACGCCGGTATTTTGCGGCTGCCGCCATACACCGGGTCGCCGACGATGGGGTGGCCGATGGATTGCAGATGCACGCGTATCTGATGCGTGCGACCGGTTTCGAGGCGACAGCGCAGCACCGTGGTTTTTTCGAGGTGTTGTTCGGGCTCATAGTGCGTGATCGCGGCTTTGCCGTTGGGCGCCACCGCCATGCGGGTGCGCTGCACTTTGTGACGGCCGATGGGTGCATCCACCGTGCCTTCGTGGGCGACGAAGCCATGCACCACGGCGACGTATTCGCGGGTGACGCTGTGATCCTGCAACTGGCGCACCAGCGCGGTTTGCGCGGTCAGTGTTTTCGCCACCACCAGCAGGCCGCTGGTGTCTTTGTCGATGCGATGTACGATGCCGGCGCGCGGGATTTTCGCCAGTTGCGGCGCGTGCTGCAGCAGCGCGTTGAGCAAGGTGCCGTCCCAGTTGCCGCTGCCCGGATGCACCACCAGTCCGGCGGGCTTGTTGATAACGATCAGGTGCTCGTCTTCAAACACCACGTCGATGGGAATGTCCTGCGCGCGAAACGAGCTGATGCTCGGGTCGGCCAGCGGGCTGACGGTGACTTTTTCGCCGCCCCATACTTTGTGGCTGGCGCTGGAGGCTGCGCCGTCGAGCGTGATGCGGCCCGCTTTCAGCCACGCGGTGAGGCGGCTGCGTGAATGTTCTGGAAACAATTGCGCCAAAGCCTGGTCGAACCGCATACCGGCGCAATTCGCAGGCAGGACAATGGCGATGGCCTCCATTGTGTCAACAGGGGCATCGCAGCCATCCTCCGGGGAGACCGGGTTTAGGCTATAATTTTTCACGTTTTTTTACGGGTGTGTTCTTAAGGTGGTGTTTATATGATTCGGCATAGTGTAACCATATTTCTCGCGCTGCTCATGGGTTGGCAGTTGGCGGCGTGCGGCCTGTTGGCCGACAAAACCGACGAAACCAAGGGCTGGTCGGCGCAAAAACTCTACGCCGAAGCGCGTTCCGAGTTGGATACGGGGGGTTACGAGAAAGCGATCAATTATTATCAAAAGCTGGAGGCGCGTTACCCCTATGGCCGTTTCGCGCAGCAGGCGCAGATCGAATTGGCCTATGCGTACTACAAAGACAAAGATGCCGCCGGCACCATCACCGCCGCCGATCGATTTATCAAGATGCATCCCAACCACCCCAACGTGGATTATCTGTTCTACCTCAAGGGACTGGCGAATTTTGTCGATGACCACGGGATTTTCGGCTTTCTCAGCAATCAGGACATGACGGAGCGTGATCCGAAATCCGCCAAGGACGCCTTCGATGCCTTCAAGGAGCTGGTTACAAAGTATCCCGAAAGCAAATACGCGCCCGATTCCGTTGCGCGCATGAACTATCTGGTCAATGCGCTGGCGTCGCACGAGGTGCATGTGGCGCGTTACTACATGAAGCGCAGCGCCTACCTTGCGGCAGCCAATCGCGTGCAATTCGCGATGAAAACCTATCCGCAGGCGCCCGCAAACGAAGAAGGGCTGCTCATCATGGTCAAGGCGTACGACGCGCTGGGCATGAAAGATTTACGCGCCGACGCCGAGCGCGTGATGCTGAAAAACTACCCCAACAGCAAATATCTGAAGGGCGGCGGCGGCCGCGACGTGTCATGGTGGCAGATTTGGAACTAGTAAAAACCGTTTAAAAACAAATACTTAGTGTGTTTCCTTCTGGCGCCGTGCGACCCGCCGTGTTACCTTACGCCAACTTCACGCCACGTCATACCCCGCCGCTTCCACGGCGCTCTTAAGTTGCGCCTGATTCGTTAGCGCCGCGTCGTACTGCACCGTCGCTTTCGCGGGGTCGAGCGTCACGCGGGCATCGGCAACCCCCGGTGTCGCTTTGAGCACACGCGTAACGCTGTTGACGCAACCCAAGCAGGTCATGCCGCTGATTTTCAGTGTGGTGGTTTCCATGATTTCCCTCATTTTGAAGATGGAATGGCGCGCCAGCGTTTGAGCAGCAATGCGTTGCCGACGACCGACACCGACGACAGCGCCATCGCCGCGCCGGCAATAATCGGATTCAGCAGGCCCATGGCAGCCAAGGGTATGCCCAGCGCGTTATAAAAAAACGCAAAGAACAGATTCTGGCGGATTTTCGTGAGCGTCGCGCGCGACAAACGTATCGCATCCACCACGCTCATCAAATCGTTGCGCATCAGCGTGATGTCCGCGGTCTGAATCGCCACATCGGCGCCGGCGCCGATGGCAAAACTCACATCCGCCGCGGCCAATGCAGGCGCGTCGTTAACGCCATCGCCGACCATGCCCACTTTGTTGCCGTCGTTCTGCAATGATTGAACGTGAAACGCTTTGTCCTGCGGCAGCATACCCGCTTGCCAATGGGTAATGCCGGCTTCGCGCGCAATGGCTTCGGCGGTCAAAGCGTTGTCGCCGGTAAGCATGACCGGCGTCACACCGAGTGCGATCAGTTCACGAATCGCCGCCGGGGTCGTGGCGCGCAGACGGTCGGCGATGGCGATGACGCCGAGCGTGTGGCCCGCGCGCGCGACAAAGACAACGGTTTTGCCGGCACGTTGCAGCGTTGCGACGTCGGCGTCGGGCAGCGTGAGGCCGAGTTGTGTTGCAAATGTGGGTGAGCCCAAGACCGCCGCCGCGCCGCCGATAGTCGCCTGAACGCCCTTGCCGGACACGGATTGGAAATCGCTCATCGGTTGCAGCGAAATGCCGTGTTCGCGCGCTTGCGCAACCACCGCCTGCGCCAGCGGATGTTTTGAGCCTTGTTCCAGCGCCGCGGCGACGGCGAGCACCTCATCGCGTGTCGCATCATTGGCCGCGACCACATCCGTCACCACGGGTTTGCCTTCGGTGAGGGTGCCGGTTTTGTCGACTATCAGCGTGTGGATGCTGCCTGCTGATTCCAGCGCGGCGGCGTTGCGTATCAGCACACCCGCACGCGCGCCCATGCCGCTGCCGACCATGATCGCGGTGGGCGTGGCGAGGCCCAGCGCACACGGGCAAGCGATCACCAGCACCGCGACCGCGTTGATGATGCCTGCGGTGACATCACCCCCGATGAGCCACCATGCGAGCCAGGTGACCACGGCAATCGCGATGACCACCGGCACAAACACGCCGGAAATTACATCCGCCAGCCGCTGAATCGGCGCTTTGGAGCCCTGTGCGTCTTCCACCATCCGCACAATTGCGGCGAGCGCGGTGTGCTGGCCGACGCCGGTGGCGGTGCAACGCAGCAGCCCTTGCTGGTTGAGGGTGCCTGCATAGACGCGTGCGCCGGCACGCTTTGCCGACGGCAGACTTTCACCCGTGAGCAGCGACTCATCCACGGCAGATTCGCCGTCAATCACCTCGCCATCCACCGCCACGCTGTCGCCGGGCCGCACCACAAAAATGTTACCCGGCTGCATGTCGGCGATGCTGATTTCAACACGCTCGCCGTTGCGTTCCACCGTCGCGGTTTTGGGTTGCAGGCGCAGCAACGACTCAATCGCCGAAGACGCTTTGGTGCGCGCGCGCATTTCCAGCACCTTGCCCAGCAGCACCAGCGTGATGACCATGGCGCTGGCTTCAAAGTAAACGTGATGCGGTAGCGCCCACACCACCACCGCCACGCTGTAGCCGTACGCCATGCTGGTGCCCAGCGCGATCAGCACATCCATGTTCGCACCGCCGCCGCGCAGGGAGTTCCACGCGCCGATGTAAAAGCGTTTGCCGATCCAGAATTGCACGGGGGTAGCGAGTGCGAATTGCAGCCATGGCGCAAGCAGGTCGTGTTTGCCGAACAGCATGGCAACCATCTGCGCTATGAACGGCAGGGTCAGCAGCGCCGAAATAACGAAACGATTGAATTCGCCGCGATAGGTTTCGAGGTGCCGGTGCTTTTCATCGTCGCGCGATTGCGCGGATTTCAGGTGCGCGCCGTAACCGGCTTTTTCTACGGCTGTAATCAGCGCTTCAGGCGTCACGCCGACCGCAGCGGTATCAACGCGAGCCGTCTCGGTGGCGAAATTCACACTGGCATTAACGCCCGGCAGCCGGTTCAGTAATTTCTCCACGCGCGCGGCGCAGGCAGCACAGGTCATGCCGGTGATGGCCAAGTCTACGTGGGGCGGCGGTTTGGCGTGGGCGGTATCCATAAGAGCGATTCTATCGCTCTACCCCTATTGCGACGATACTCTCGAAATTAAAGGATCTTGGCGGTAAACAGAGGCGCTGTCGATGATTCAGGAAAACAATCGGACCACCGTTTCGTCGCGGCAGACGCAAAAAAACCGCGCTGTTGCGCGGTTTTTTTGTTCAGGAGTAAAACCAGAGTTGCTTAGTTGTATTGCAGCTTGCCTTCGACCACGCGCACTCGTTGACCTGCGCTGAAGCCCGGTTCCGCTTCGTAAGGGAAGGTGCGTGTGCTGCCGTCTTCCATACGCACCACCACGTCATAGCGTTTGCCCGACTTGGCGTATTTCTCGACCTGGTGGCCGGCGAAAGCACCGCCTGCCGCACCGGCGACGGTGGCCACTTTTTTACCGGTGCCGCGGCCCACCTGATTGCCGAGCAGTGCGCCGGCGACACCACCGGCCACGGCGCCAAGGCCACTGCCTTCGCCGGCAACGGTTTGCACGCTGACGGCTTCGACGCGGCCGCAGGTGTTGCAGATTGCGGGTGCCGGTGCTTGTGCAACGACTGCCGGCGGATAAGCCGCGGGTGCGGGCGCGGTCGTGGGCGGGTAATCATACGTGGCGGGATACGACGGCGCGGCAGCAGGATACGTGGGCGCAGCGCGGTACTGCGGTTGAGGCTGCTGCTGCACGGCCGGGCGTGGCGCGGGCGGTGCGGCGCGCGGCGCTTCCGCGACGATTGCTTTTTTCGGCGGTTCCGCTACCACGGGTGCGGCCACGGGCTTTGCCGGTTCCGGCGCGGCTGCCAGTGGCGCCACGGGTGCCACCGCTACGGGTGCTGTCGCAACTACGGGAGATGCGGGCGCAGCCGCTTTATCACCCTTGGTAGGAATAATACCGGTTAACACGCCAGCGCCGACCAGGCTGACCAGGGTTACAGACACAGCGGCGATGCTCACCAGCGGATTCATTTTTGCGGTTTCAGACATGTCATTTCTCCATTTTCAAGTGGACATTGATTCAAGTGGACATTGATGCCGGCTTTTTTTGCTCCCCCGGCTCTGTTCCAACTAACGGTCAGAATAGCATGACGTTTACCGGCAGAACGTGAAAAAGTCTCATCGAAACAAGTTGTTACACTTTACCGAAGACGAGTAAGTGATTGATTTTAGCTACGTTTGCAACTCAATCCGATTGCGGAAGAGTTCCAGCGCTTCGGGGTTGGCCAGCGCTTCGCTGTTTTTGACCGGCAGGTTGAGCACCACATTGCGCACCGCGAGTTCGACGATTTTTCCGCTGCGCGTGCGCGGAATGTCCGCCACCTGCAACACTTTGTCTGGCACGTGGCGCGGTGTGGTGTTGTCGCGGATCTGTTGTTTGATTTTTTGGGTGAGCGCTTCGTCTAGCGATAACCCATCGCGCAGACGCACGAACAGGATCACGCGCACGTCATTGTTCCAGTCTTGGCCGATGGCGAGGCTTTCGACCACTTCATCGAGCTTTTCGACCTGCCGGTAAATCTCCGCAGTGCCGATGCGCACGCCGCCGGGGTTCAACACGGCATCGGAGCGCCCGTAAATAATCAAGCCGCCGTGTTCGGTATATTCAAGATAATCGCCGTGACGCCATACGTTGGGAAATTTTTTGAAGTAGGCCGCGTGATACTTGCTGCCGTCGGCGTCGTTCCAGAGGCCCAGCGGCATCGACGGAAACGGCGCGGTGCAAACGAGCTCGCCTTTTTCGCCGCGCAGCGAACGCGCGTGGTCGTCAAACACTTCGACTTTCAGGCCGAGACCGGGCGCCTGAATTTCGCCGCGCCATACGGGCGCGGTCGGGTTGCCGAGCGCAAAGCACGACACGATATCGGTGCCGCCGGAGATCGACGCGACATGAAGATCACGTTTGATGCTGCGATAAATGTAGTCGAAACTTTCCGGCGCCAGCGGTGAGCCGGTGGACAGCAGCGCTTTGAGATGGGGCAGTTTGTGCGAGACCGCGGGCGCCAGATTGAGCTTGGCGATGGCGTCGATGTATTTCGCGGCGGTGCCGAAGATGGTGATGTTTTCAGTTTCGGCAAAATCCCACAGCACACGGCCGCGCCGCACGAACGGCGAGCCGTCGTAAAGCATGAGGGTTGCACGCGAAGCCAGGCCCGACACCAGCCAGTTCCACATCATCCAGCCGCAGGTGGTGTAATAAAACAGCCGGTCGCCGGGTTGCACGTCGGTGTGCAACTGATGTTCTTTCAGGTGCTGCAACAACGTGCCGCCCGCGCCATGCACAATGCACTTGGGCACGCCGGTGGTGCCGGACGAATACAGAATGTAGAGCGGATGATCGAACGGCAGGCGCTCGAAATCAATGTCCTGCGGCTGATACGGCGCCATGAAGTCGCGCACATCGACAGCGTTTTTGATGGAGGTCAGCGGCAGATCGGCGCGGGTGTACGGCACCACCACCACTTTTTCCACCGACGGTAGTTGCGCCGCGATGTCCGCCACGCGCGGCAGCACATCGATGGCTTTCCCCATGTGAAAGTAGCCGTCAACCGCCAGCAGCACTTTGGGCTCAATCTGCCCGAAGCGATCGAGCACGCCCTGCACACCGAAATCCGGCGAACACGATGACCACACCGCGCCGATGCTGGCGGTGGCGAGCATGGCGATGACCGTACCAGGCAGATTGGGCAGATAGGCCGCGACACGGTCCCCCGGTTTGACGCCTTGCGCACGCAGCGCTTGTGCGAGCCGCGAGACTTCGGCGTAAAGCTCGCTCCACGTCACACGGCTTTTGAGTTGATCTTCACCCCAGAAGATAAGGGCCGGGGACGCATCACGTTGGCGCAGCAGGTTCTCCGCAAAATTCAAACGTGCGTCAGGAAACCAGCGCGCGCCGGGCATGCGGTCGCGGTCGATGAGTATGGTGTCGCCCTGCGTGGAACCGATGACGCCGCAGAATTGCCAGATCGCCTGCCAGAATTGCTCACGATCGTTGCACGACCAGGCGTGCAGTTCGGTGTAATCGATTGCCTTGACGCCGTAACGTTCGGCGACAAACTTTGTGAACGCCGTGAGATTGGACGCAGCGATGCGTTGGGGGGAGGGGGTCCACAACGGTTGATCCATAGTCACTCCTTTCCCGTTCGCCATGAGCTTGTCGAAGGGCAATCACTTGCCAAAGCACTTCGATTGCGGGCGAGTCTGGAAACCTCTGCCCAATCACCACGAATCATAGCCTCTTTCTTTTTGCGACTCCAACCCTTGATTTGCCGCTCTGCAGAAAGCGTTTCTTCACGAGTAGGGTGATCTTGTGAGAATACCAAACGCACCGGTAAGCGTGATGAAGTGTATCCGGCAAATTGTTTATTGTGGTGCTGCCACATTCGCGCATCCAAATTGTCGGTGTGTCCGACGTAATAGGAATCGTCGGCGCACTTTAGGATATACACCCAGAAGCTCATCTGTATCGGAGATTGCCCTTCGACAGGTTCAGGGCGAACGGTTGGTAGGCAGCGTTACAAAATCACTCAGGCCGCATCTGCGGAAACAAAATCACGTCGCGTATCGACGGGCTGTCGGTCAGCAGCATCACCAGCCGGTCGATGCCGATGCCCGCGCCCGCAGTCGGCGGCAGGCCGTATTCGAGAGCGCGGATGTAATCGGCGTCGTAGTGCATGGCTTCGTGGTCGCCGGCGTCTTTTTGTTTGACCTGCTCCTGAAAGCGCGCGGCCTGGTCTTCGGGGTCATTCAGTTCCGAAAAGCCGTTGGCGATTTCACGGCCTGCGATGTAGAGTTCGAAGCGCTCGGTGATTTCGGGGTTTTTGTCGCTGCTGCGCGCGAGCGGTGAAACCTCCGCCGGGTAGTCGATCAGGAACGTCGGCTCGTGCAGTTTGGTTTCAACGGTGTTTTCAAACAGCGTGAGTTGCAGTGCGCCGAGGCCGTCGTTGGGGCGCACGTCCACACCCAGGCTTTTGAGCTTGGCGGTGATTTTGGCTTTGTCGTTCAGCACCTCATCGCTGATGTCGGGCTGGTATTTGCGGATCGCGTCGGGGATGGTGAGCCGCGCATAGGGCTTGGCGAAGTCGAGTTCCTTGCCCTGATACATGACCTTGGTTCCACCGGCGGCCTGCGCGGTTTCACGAATCAACCGCTCGATGAAATCCATCATGCCGTTGACCTCCATGTAGGCGCAGTAAAACTCCAGCATGGTGAATTCGGGATTGTGGCGCGTGGACATGCCTTCGTTGCGGAAATTGCGGTTGATCTCGAACACGCGTTCAAATCCGCCGACCACCAGCCGCTTCAAATACAATTCCGGCGCGATACGCAGAAACAACTGCATGTCGAGCGCGTTGTGATGCGTGACAAACGGACGCGCCGCAGCACCCCCGGGTATCTGGTGCATCATCGGCGTTTCGACTTCGAGATAGTTTTCCGCCACCAGCACATTGCGCACCGCCTGGATGATCTGCGAGCGCTTGCGAAAGGTATCGCGCGTGTCTTCGTTGACGATCAAATCAACGTAGCGCTGGCGGTATTTGATCTCCTGATCGGTCAGGCCGTGAAATTTGTCCGGCAGCGGTCGTAGAGATTTTGTCAATAAAAACAAATACTTACATCGTATGGTCAATTCGCCGGTTTTGGTTTTGAAGAGCGTGCCGGTGACGCCGATGATGTCGCCGATGTCGTAATGCTTGAAGGCATCCTGCGCGTCTTTGCCGGTGTCGCCTTCGGAGATGTAAACCTGAATGCGTCCGCTGGTGTCCTGAATCGTGGCGAAACTCGCCTTGCCCATGACGCGCTTTAACATGATGCGACCGGCAACCGTGGCGGAAACCGCCTCCTGCTCCAGCACCTCGCGCTCGGTGGCGGCGTGCTTGGCCGTCAGATCGCCCGCGTGATGCTTCTGCACGAAATCATTGGGGAAGGCGATGCCTTTGGCGCGCAAAGCGGTGAGCTTGGCGCGGCGCTCTTCGATGATTTTGTTGGTGTCCTGCTCAGTTACTTTCTCTGGTGGTTTGTTTTGTTCGTCCATGATGTTTACAACCCTTGCTTGAGACTGGCTTCAATAAAAGTATCCAGTGCACCGTCGAGCACTGCCTGCGTGTTACCGGTTTCGATGTTGGTGCGCAGGTCCTTGATGCGCGACTGGTCGAGCACGTAGGAGCGTATCTGGTGGCCCCAGCCGATGTCGGTTTTGGCGTCTTCCTTCGCCTGCTTTGCTTCGTTGCGCTTGCGTAGCTCCAGCTCGAATAAACGCGACTTGAGCATCGCCATCGCTTCGGCGCGGTTGCGATGTTGCGAGCGGTCGCTCTGGCATTGCACCACGATGCCGGTGGGGGCGTGGGTGATGCGCACGGCGGAATCGGTTTTGTTGATGTGCTGGCCGCCCGCGCCCGACGCGCGAAAGGTATCGGTGCGTAAATCGGCCGGGTTGATGTCGATCTCGATGGAATCATCGACTTCCGGGTAAACAAACACGCTGGCAAACGAAGTGTGCCGGCGGTTGTTGGAATCAAATGGTGATTTGCGCACCAACCGATGCACGCCGGATTCGGTGCGTAGGTGCCCATACGCATACTCGCCGCTGACTTTCAGTGATGCGCTTTTGAGACCGGCAACTTCACCGGGAGATTCTTCCAGCACTTCCACCTTGAACTTTTTGGTTTCGCAATAGCGCAGATACATGCGTTCGAGAATCGAGGTCCAGTCCTGCGCCTCGGTGCCGCCGGAGCCGGATTGGATATCCAGAAAGCAATTGCTGATATCCATTTCGCCGGAAAACATGCGGCGGAATTCCATCTCCGCGACGGTGGCTTCGAGTTTTTGCGCATCAACGGCGACCGACAGCAAAGTATCGTCGTCGGCTTCTTCGCGCGCCATGTCAAACAGGTCTTGCGCGTCACGCACGGTGGACGCGAGCGACGTCAGCGAGTGAACGGTGTATTCGAGGGCCTTGCGCTCCTTGCCGAGCTCCTGTGCGCGTTTGCTGTCGCTCCAGACAGCGGGGTCTTCGGCGAGCCTTACGACTTCATCGAGACGATTGCGTTTGGTGTCGTAGTCAAAGATACCTCCGCAGCTCCGTGGCGCGTGAGTTGACGTCGGCGATTTGCTTGGCGATGGCGTTGATGCGTTCGGCTTCCATGATGCACTTAATCCTTTAAAAACAGGATTATACCCGATGGGGTAGGCTGAACTACAGATGTTCCCAGTGATCCAGCATCAGTTGCGTGGTGACGGCGCCGTTGTATTCGTTGATGGCGAAACGATAGACCGCGCGTATCGCGTCGGGCAACGGTTCACTATCGTTACCATGGCCGAACAAAATACCCTCGAAGATTTTGCCGTCGCGGCGCAACCGCAGCTTCAAATGACGCTCGCCGACCACACGCTGCTGCACGATTTCAAACGAATCCAAAAAGCGCGGCTCGGGGAAACCTTGTCCCCAGATGCCCTCGCGCAGCGCGTGCGCGGCATCGAGCGTGGCGTGTTCCACCGGCAGCGAACCGTCGGTTTCGATTTCGCGTTCGAGATCGGCTGGGGAGAGCAGTCCGCGCACCACGTCTTCAAATAAAAATTGAAATTGCTCGAAATCGCCTTCGCGCAGGGTTAAACCGGCTGCTGCGGCGTGTCCGCCAAAGCGCAGGATCAATCCCGGCGCGCGCTTCGATACCAGGTCGAGCGCATCGCGCAGATGCAGCCCGCGTATCGAGCGCCCGGAGCCTTTGATCTCGCCCTCCACCCCGCGCGCGAACGCCACCGCCGGGCGATGAAATTTATCCTTGATGCGCGAGGCGACAATGCCGATCACGCCCTGATGCCACTGCGCGTCGTAAAGGCTCAAGGTGTAGCCGTTGGCAACGGTGCTTTGCTCCAGCGCGGCGAGGGCAGATTCCTGCATCTCGGCTTCAATGCCGCGACGCTGGCGGTTCAGTGTGTCCAACTCCTGCGCAATTTCCTGCGCGCGCTGCGCGTCATCGGTAATCAGGCATTCAATGCCGAGCGACATGTCTGTGAGGCGACCGGCAGCATTCAGACGCGGGCCGACGGCGAAACCCAAATCCTGCGTGCCGATGCGCGCCGGATCACGCGCCGCCACGCGCAGCAGCGCAGCGACGCCCGGCTGCGCACGGCCCGCGCGTATGCGAGTTAACCCGTGATGCACGAGGATGCGGTTGTTTTCGTCGAGCCGTACCACGTCGGCTACAGTGCCGAGGGCGACGAGATCGAGTAGCGTCGCTAGATTGAAGAATGAAGCTTCCCCGTCACCTTTCATCCGTGTACGAAGCTCCGCCCGCAACGCCAGCATCAGATAAAACATCACGCCCACCCCGGCAAGATGCTTGCTGGGGAAGGTGCAGCCGTGCTGATTCGGATTGATGATGCACCACGCGTCGGGCAACGTGTCGCCGGGCAGGTGGTGATCGGTGACCAGCACCTTGATGCCGAGACGATTGGCTTCGGCCACGCCTTCGACGCTGGCAATGCCGTTATCGACTGTGACAATCACATCGGGCTTTTTTTCACGTTGGGCGAGTTTCACGATCTCTGGTGTGAGGCCGTAACCATACTCAAAGCGGTTGGGCACCAGATAGTCGATAGTTGCGCCCATGGCTCGCAACGCGCGCATGCCGACCGCGCACGCGGTGGCGCCGTCGGCATCGTAGTCGGCGACGATCAATAGTTTTTTCTTGCCGGCAATCGCATCGGCGAGCAATACCGCCATGCGTTGCAGATTGAGCATTGAGGCGGGCGGGTGCAGGCGTTCGAGTTCGGTGGCCAGTTGCGCTTCGCTTGCGATGCCGCGCGCAGCATACACGCGGGCGAGCAGCGGATGCACGCCGCTTTGCGTCAATGCGCCGACGGCGTCGAGTGCTACAGGGCGAATGGTGATGGCAGGCATGATTATTGTAAGTATTTGTTTTTACGCCAGAATTTAAGCGAGTCGTTACGATGAATGATGAACTGTTGCGTGCCCGCGTCGCTGGTACTGACGATGGTCAAGGTGTTCAGGCGGCGTGATTTGAGTGCGTCCATCAACGGCGTGAACCAATCGCGATTGAGCGTGTTTAAGGCGCTGCTCCATGCCTGCACGTCACCTTGGCGTATGAGCGATTCGAGCAATTCAAACGAGAAAAAATGCGACGCGCCGGTAAGCGTTGCCGTTGTCACGCGCCCTGGCCTGGATTCAATACGGCATCCACCGTGATGTGCCAGTGCGCGCACCGTTACATCATCGCTCCAGACCGCATCGAAAGTTTTAGGCGAGGGCACAGGCAACGTGCCGCCGCCCCAAAACCACACGCTGTTCACCGCCGCGAGTCCGCGAGATTCGCGCGCGTCGTTCAGCGGATGCCCGTGCAGCAGCATTTGCATTTCAGTGAGGATGCGATGCCAGCGCGCGCTGTCCCCGCCCTGCGGCAGGAAAGGGCGCACGTCGCGGCCCGTTGCCGTGGCGAGGCTCGAAGTGGTCAGCGCGGGCGTGGCGTCGCAGCGCAGGAACCAGCGGTTGGGTTGTGGCGCGTGCAAGGCGATATTTTCTTCGCGCAAATGAGCGGCCAGCGTGGCGGCGAAAGCAGTGGATTCTTCGGCGGTGATGGCAAGCGAGCCGGGATCAGCCAGCACCAGCGCATTGCGCCGCGTCTCAAGATGCACCGGCGTGGCACACAGCCAGTAGCCATTATCCGCAGCGAGATTTTCGCCGCGCGCCAGCAGCGGCGCGAGCGGAAAATCCTGCTGACGCGCGATGCCGAAGCGGTTGCACAGCCACGCCTCTGCGTCGCCGGCAGCATCAACAGTCATCGCCGCGCGCGCCAGCATCGACTTGAGTTGCGGCGCATCGACGGTGCGCCAAAGCGCATCTCCCAGTTCAGGAGGCGGTATGAGATGCGGAATAAAGAGAGTGCAGTCCATGAGAATGCGCGCGAGTGTAGCACCCGGCATGCAGCAAATTGAAGTACACTCCGCGTTTTCAAAATCCCGCCCTCAGTGAAATCCTACGAACTCTTTATCGGTCTGCGTTACACGCGCTCGCGTCAGCGCACGCGCTTTATTTCGGTGATTTCGCTGATTAGCGTGATCGGCATCGCGCTGGGCATGACGGTGCTGGTTACCGTGCTGTCGGTGATGAACGGCTTTCAGCGCGAAGTGCGCACGCGCATGCTCTCTGCCGTGGCGCATGTGCAGATTTCGGGCTTTGACGACAAGTTGTCGGATTGGGAAAAGGTTGCGGCCATTGCGAAAGCGCATCCCAATGTGCAGGCCACCGCGCCCTATGTGAATGCGCAGGGCTTGCTCACTAGCGGCAGTCAGGTGCGCGGCGCTTATCTTCGTGGCATCGTGCCGGAAATGGAAGGCATGGTGGATGATCTGGCGATCAGCATGCGGCAGGGCAAGCTCGATCAACTCAAGCCCGGTGAATTCAGCATTATTCTCGGCGATGCGCTGGCGCGTGCGCTGAATGTGGGCGTCGGAGAAAAAGTGGTGCTGGTGGCGCCGCAGGGGCAGGTGACGCCTGCGGGCATACTCCCGCGTTTGCGGCAGTTCACTGTGGTGGGCACGTTTCGTGTCGGGCATCACGAAATCGATTCAGGTTTGGCGCTGACGCACATCGAAGACGCGCAACGCCTGTATCGCATGGGGGATCAAATCAGCGGCGTGCGGCTGAAGCTGGATGACTTGTTTCAGGCGCAACGGGTGGCGTATGAGTTGTCGTCGCGTATACCGCCGAATACCACCGTCACCGATTGGACGCGCGTGAACGCGACGTGGTTCAAGGCGGTCGATCTTGAAAAACGCATGATGTCGCTGCTGCTGTTTTTTATTATCGCCATCGCGGCATTTAACCTGGTGTCGAGTTTGTTCATGGTGGTGAAGGAAAAGCAGGCGGATATCGCGATCCTGCGCACGCTGGGCGCGTCGCCCGGCGGGGTGATGAAAATATTCATGACACAGGGCATTGTGATCGGCGTGGTGGGTGTGTTCTTTGGCATTATTTTTGGCATTCTCGGCGCACTGTATGTGGATGTGATCGTGGATTTTGTGGAGCGGCTGTTTGGATTTCGCTTTCTGGATCCATCGGTGTACCAGATTTCGAGCTTGCCTTCGGAACTGCGTCCGATGGATGTGGTGCTGACGGCGTGCTTGTCATTCTTCATGGCGGCCATTGCAACGATTTATCCTGCGTGGCGCGCCTCCAAGGTGAATCCTGCCGAGGCCTTGCGTTATGAATGAGGCTATGAATGAGGTTATGAGTGAGGTTATGAGTGATTCGGTCATCGCCTGCCGCGGCCTACGCAAGATTTATCAGCAGGGTCAGGTCGAAGTGCCCGTGCTGTTGAATATTGACTTTGAAATCAAGCGCGGCGAGCGCGTGGCGATTGTTGGCGCATCGGGTTCAGGCAAAAGCACACTGCTGCATCTGCTGGGCGGGCTGGATCAAGCCACTGCAGGCGACATTTTTATCCTCGGGAAAAACATCCGGGAGCAAAGCGAAGCCGAGCGCGGCACGACGCGCAATCAGGCGCTGGGGTTTGTCTATCAGTTCCATCACCTGCTGCCGGAATTTACCGCCGTTGAAAACGTGGCGATGCCGCTGCTGATCCGCCGCACGCCCAAAGAAGAAGCGTATGCGGAAGCGCGGCGCGTGCTGGGTGACGTGGGGTTATCGCACCGGCTGGAACACACGCCCGGCGAACTCTCAGGCGGCGAGCGTCAGCGTGCGGCACTCGCGCGCGCGCTGGTAACACGCCCCGCGTGCGTGCTGGCGGATGAACCTACCGGTAACCTGGATCGCAAAAATGCGGGGGCAGTGTTTGATCTGATGCTTGAATTGAATCAGTCCAGCGCCACCAGCTTTATTATTGTCACGCACGACATGGAGATTGCCGCGCGTGCGAACCGGGTGTTGCGCTTGATCGATGGGGCGTTGCAGGCCGCGTGATCTACTGGTTGCCTTGATGAGTTGCGTTGTGCTTCACCCATCTACTTACTGCGCTTTCACCGCCCCAATGGAGCGCAGAAAATTGCGTACCCACTCCTGCCGCTGCTTGAAATACTGCGTGAACTCCACGCTTCCCATCCACACGTTTTCATAGTGGCTTGCGGCTGCGTGGGTTTTCCACGCTGCGCTGTGGTACACCCGCTCCAATACAGACTCCATGTGCGCGGCGGCTTCTTTGGGCACGCCCGCCGGCATGGCAAAGCCGCGCGCGGAGCCGACGTGGATGTTGTAGCCGAGTTCTTTTAACGTGGGCGTGTCAGGCGCCACAGCCATGCGTTGCATGGTGGATACCGCGAGTACGCGCAGTTTTTTGGCTTCGAGCGCAGCCATGCCTTCGGAAATATTTTCGGTGGAAAAATGCGTGTGGCCGCCCATCACCGAAATTATCGCATCGGCGCCGCCTTTCATCGACACCACTTTGAATTTTGTGCCGGTTTCCTGCTCGATGGACCATAGCAGCATGCGCCCGGCGCTGGCGGGCGAGCCGATGCTCGCTACCAGCGTATCTGGAGCACGCTTGGCGGCGTCTATCAAATCCTTGAAGGTGCGCCACGGCGCATCGGCGTCAACAATCACGGCTTGCGGGTCGCGTGCCATCATCGCCAGCAGCGTAAATTGATCGAGGCTGACGTTGAACTCCGGTCGCAGCGATGCGCCGAGCAGTGTATTGCTCACGCCGGTGAGAATCACATGCGGGTCGCCGCGCTTGCTCTTGATATAGTTGTAAGCCACCGTGCCCGCGCCGCCGGTGCGGTTGGTGACGCTCACGGCCTGACTGACGAATTTATCGCGCACGAGAATTTCGGCGAGTACGCGCGCCACGCGGTCATTGCCCGCGCCGGGTGCGGAATGCGCCACCAGTTCGAGAGGCCGCGACGGAAAATTTTGCGCGAGCGCCGGCATCGACGCGAGGCAGGCCATGTAAGCTACAAGGCCGGCGAGGAATACCTTGATCTTCATGTTGTGTCCGCCTTGGCAGGTTGTGCGTCCATTGTATCAATACGCATGATCCCGGCGCGCTGCACGTCAGCATAGAGCTTTTCGTCGCCGAGCATTTGCGTCAGTAAAAAATGCGGCGCGGAACGTTTGATAAGACGCGGCGCGATGATGCCCAAAGCAATCACCAGCAGGCCGCTCCACAGCCAGCCCAACAACGCCAGCGCCACGCCCGCGCCGAGCATGGGCAACATCATCACCGGCAACATCAGCCGCGCGCTCAGGAATTGCCCGGCGCGCGCACGATCGAATTCGACGGTGACGCGTCCGCCGCGATAGGCTGTTAGGAATTCCGTATAGGTCAATTATTTAAAATAATCAATAAAAACAAATACTTATAATACTTCCTGCGAGGTGACTCAATATTCCACCGGAAGTGGATCAAGGCTGCGCCACAGGTACCACGTGGCCACCGAGCGCCATGGCGCCCACGTCGCGCCAAGGCGTTGCAGGCGCGCCGTTGTGGGTTTGCGTCCCCGGTTGTAGTGCAGCGTGATGGCTTTTTGCAGACCGAGATCGCCCACCGGAAAAACATCCGGGCGCGTGAGATTAAAAATCATGAACATCTCCGCCGTCCAGCGGCCGATGCCTTTAACCTGAATCAATTCCTCGATCAGCGCTTCGTCGGGCAGGCGCGTCCATCGTGCCGGTTGCAACCGGCCATCGTCAAAGCGCATTGCGAGATCAAGGATGTAGCCGGATTTTTGCCCGGACAGTCCGCACGAGCGCAGCGTTTCGACAGTGGATGCGGCGATCACCAGCGGCGCAACCCTTTCATGTGCGGTGACGAAACGATCCCACACGCTTTGCGCGGCCTTGACCGAAATTTGCTGCCCGACGATGGCGCGCGCGAGCGTTTGAAAGGCATCGCCGCGGCTGCCGAGCGTGATGCCTTTGTGTTGCGCGATCAATTTTTTCATGACCGGATCACGGTCAGACAATTCGCGCGTAGCGCGAGTCCAGTAGCGGGGTTTCATGGGCGTGTTTTCTTTTTCAGGTTGCGGCGTGCGCGTTGGCGCCACTGCCACATCACCCCGAGGCGCCACGCCCAATCAGTCATGAAGTATCCAACGAGAGCAAGCCCGATGGCAAGCAGCGGCAAGCCCACCAGCAGCGGCTTGCCCACGCTGCCCAGCCAATACATCGCGGCGGGCAGCCACTCCATAAACCCCTTACCTTCAAGGCCCAGCGCCAGCGGCGGCAACTCACCACCGCTTTCAAACAGCGCCAGTTGCCCGAGCTTAAACGCCAGCCAATACAGCGGCACGATAGTGAACGGGTTGGAATACAGCGTTACCAGCGTAGACAGGGGTAGATTCACCTTGAACGCAATCGCGAGCAATGTACCCGCCGCGAACTGCACCGGATTGCTGCCGGGAATCAACCCCGCGAACAACCCAACCGCCACGCCACCCGCCACCGAACGCCGATGCAGATGCCACAGATTGTGGTGCTGTATGCGATTGGCGAACCGCGCGATATAACGATTGTCGCGTATCGACTGATGGCTCGGCAACACACGTCGCAGGTACTTGCGTAACATGGGGTTATTGTAGCCAACCTGGTAGCTGCGTGCCCATAAGTCATAAATGCGCTACTCTCGAGAATGGGCAAGAAGATGAATCCACTTCGCGCGTGAAGGAATCCGGGTTACAATTTTTCTCAAGTGATAAGCTTTTGTTGAGCAAACCTGTTCGGAAGCGACGGCGTGTTCGTCCATGAACGATACGCATAAAGACGCGCGCAACGCCATGGAATTCGCGCCGCGTTGCCTGGCGATTGATCTGGAAGTGAACAAGAGTGATTCGCGCATACGCGAATTCGCGGCGGTGCGCGGTGATACCGGGCAGACGTTTTCTTACAAGGGCGGCGATCTCGCCCAGGCACTGGCCAAACTGGACGACTTGGCCGAGGGCGCCACATTTATTCTCGGACACAACCTCGTTGGCTTCGATGCCTTGCACCTGGCGGCGGCTAGCCCGAACCTGCGACTAGCCCGAACCTGCGACTGCTCAAGCTGCCGATGGTTGACACGCTGCGGTTAAATCCGCTGGCGTTTCCGCGCAATCCGTATCATCACCTGGTGAAGCACTATCAGGATGGCCGGCTCAACAGTGCTCAGTACAACGACCCCGAGGCCGATGCGCGACTGGCGCTGGAATTATTCCGTGATCAGCACAGAGCGTTTCAAGCGGTGCATGCAACCTCGCCGGATTTGACGCGGGCCTGGCATTGGCTGACGACCGTAGATAACACGCTGTCGGGACTTCATGCGTTCTTTGCCACCGTGCGCGGTGCGTTGCGTCCGAGTGATGGCGATGCGCGTGCAGCGATTGAACGCTGTTTGGCGGAGCAGGCTTGCATTACCCATGGCCGCGAGATACTGGCGCGAGCCGAAACGCAAGCCTGGCCGATGGCCTACACACTGGCGTGGATGTCGGTGGCGGGCGGCAATTCGGTAATGCCGCCGTGGGTGTGCCATCAATTCCCGGAAGCCGCCAGCATGGTGCGCCGTCTGCGCGATGCGCCGTGCGGCTGGTGCCACGAGCGGCACGATGCGCGCCGCGAGCTCGCGCGCTGGTTTGCACCCATCACGGATTTTCGCGCCGCGCCGCAAGACCAGGAGGGCCGTTCTCTGCAACAGAGCATCGTCGAATCCGCGATGCGCGGGCAGCATGTGCTGGGCGTGCTGCCCACGGGCGCGGGTAAATCGCTGTGCTACCAATTGCCGGCGCTGTCGCGTTACCACAAGACTGGCGCGCTCACCGTGGTGATCTCGCCGCTGGTGGCGTTGATGGCCGATCAGGTGGCGGGTCTCGAAGCGCGGAGTATCCTGTCGTGCGCGGCGGTGAACGGTTTTCTGTCCATGCCCGAGCGCAAGGACGTACTGGATCGCGTGCGCCTGGGCGATGTGGGCATACTGATTGTCTCGCCGGAACAACTGCGTAATCGCACCTTGCGCCGCGTGCTGGAGCAGCGCGAAATCGGCGCGTGGGTACTCGACGAAGCGCATTGCATTTCCAAGTGGGGCCATGATTTTCGTCCCGATTACCGCTACGTGGGGCGCTTTATCAGGGAAAAGGCGCGCGATGGCGCTGTTGCGCCCGTGTTGTGTCTTACCGCCACCGCCAAGCCTGATGTAATGGCCGATATCATCGGGCATTTTCACGACAAACTGGGCATTGATCTGAAGGTCTATAACGGTGGGGCGGAAAGAAAAAATCTTGATTTTCAGGTAGTGCCCACCACGCCGTCGCAAAAGCTGGCGCACATACACCAAATTTTGATGACCGATCTTCCGCCGGAGGCCGAAGGTGGCGCCATCATTTATTGCGCGTCACGCAAGGGTACCGAAGAAGTCGCCGAGTTTTTACGCGCCAACCAGATTGACGCGGAACATTTTCACGCCAAGCTGCCGCCCGAAACCAAGAAAAATGTTCAGCAGCGGTTTATCAAAGGCCAACTGCGTGTGATTGCGGCCACCAACGCCTTCGGCATGGGCATCGACAAGCCCGACGTGCGGCTGGTGATTCATGCGGACATTCCCGGCTCTCTGGAAAATTACCTGCAGGAGGCGGGCCGGGCAGGGCGCGATCAAGGGGTGGCGCGTTGCGTGCTGCTGTACACGCCCGAGGACGTGGAGCGGCAGTTCGGCATGTCCGCGCACTCAAGGCTCACGCAGCGCGAGATTCAGGCGATTTTGAAATCGCTGAGAAATCTGGATCGCAGAAAACGCATGAACGGCACGGTAGTGGCGACCACCGGCGAAATTCTGGCGGAGGAAGATGACGGAAATTTCGAACGTGACAGCGCCACCGACGACACGCGCGTGCGCACCGCCGTTGCCTGGCTGGAAGAAGCGACGTTGCTGTCGCGCGAGGAAAATCGCGTGCAAGTGTTTCCGTCGTCGCTGCGGGTTCGTTCCGTGGATGAAGCGCGCGAAAAACTTGCAAAAAAGCCGATGCTTGATGGCTATCGCCGCCAGTTGCTGTCGCTGGTCGAGGCGCTCGTCACGGCGGACGCCGACGAAGGCATTTCCACCGACGAACTCATGGCTGTGTCGGGTCTGAGCGC
>JAYVQD010000180.1:0-8584 GCA_043777275.1 Nitrosomonadales bacterium | reverse complement strand
CCAACGTGGCGAGCACGGCATCGCCGCCGCCCTTGAAGGTCACGAAGCGGAATTTGACGCCCGTTTCGCGCTCAATCAAATACAGCGCCGCGCGTCCGCTGCCTGTCGGGCCGGTGACGCCCGCCACGATACTGCCCGGATCACGTGCGCCGGCATCGGCAAGCTCCTTGAATGTCTTGAATTTCGATTCGGCGCGTACGGCAACCACTTGCGGATCCTGCGCGTAACGTATAAGCGGCGTGATGGTGTCGAGGCCAAGCTCCAGCTCCGGCCGCAATGATGCGGTCAGGATGACGGTGACTGACAGCGCGATCACCACATGCGGGTCGCCGCGCTTGCTCTTGAGATAGTTGTAAGCGATCACGCCGTTGCCGCCGACACGGTTGGTGTTGATGAACGGCTGTGAGAAAAATTTTTCTTTCGCCAGCAGGTCACTGATGTTGCGCGAGAACAGGTCGGTGCCGGAGCCCGCCGACGAGTGCGAAATGAACTCGATGGTTCTGGACGGAAAAGCCTGTCCTGAGCCTGTCGAAGGGGTTTGCGTTTGTGCGGCGGCTGCGGATACCGCCACTGTGGTTACCATGGCTACCATGGCCACCACATCGGCAACGCACGAACGGACAGGACTGCGGGAAGGCGTGCGACTCATGGTCTTTTCCTCCGTTGGGTGGGACGAACTTCGAGACAACACTGCAAGCGGGTTACGCGGTCTCACCGGGAGAGAAAGGTCAGAAACCTTCTGCCGACACTACCCCCGGTGCGATGGGTAAATTCTGCGCCCGATCAATCCGTTCACGCAAGTGCCGCGCGGGCTCCCCTGATGGGCTGCGTCCTGTCTGTGACAGACTCGGGGTTGGCGGGGCAAGGTAAGATAAAGGGTTGAGTAAGCGCAGGTGAGGCCAGGTGCGCCATGCCCCGGTTCTACGGCGGGACATACGAAGACGATGGCGATGACAATGATGAAGTCCTTAACCAATGAGTAACGCCGCCACGATGCTGATCTACGTTCACGGCTTTAACAGCGGCCCCAGTTCACTTAAAGCACGCCTCGTGGGCGAGCGCATGCGCGCGCTGGGGCGCGCGAGCGACTATCTCGTGCCTGCGTTGCCGCATCGCCCCGCCGAGGCGATGACGCTGTTGCGCGATCTCGTTGAGCGCCATCCCGGCGCGGCGCTGATTGGCAGTTCGTTGGGCGGCTACTATGCGACATGGCTGGCAGAGCATTACGCGCAAGCTGCGTTGCGCGTCGTGCTGGTGAATCCCGCCGTGCGGCCTTATGACTTGCTGAGTGGCTACCTCGGCCCGCAGAAAAATAGCTACACCGGCGCAGCCTACGAACTCACCGCACAACACGTCGATGAACTCAAAGCGCTGGACGTCGCAACCATCACGCCGTCGCGCTACTTTCTGCTCACCCGCACCGGTGACGAGGTGCTCGATTATCGTGACGCCGTGGAAAAATATCGCGGCGCACGGCAGTGCGTGATACCCGGCGGCGATCACGGCTTTGGCGATTTTGAAAATTATCTGGAGGCGGTGCTGGAATTCTGCGGCGTGCTTCCGGTTCAACCCACGCAAACAATAGCGTAGGATAGTGGCTCGCCGCAACGGCGGGTCTCAACACGGAGGGGTAAAAATGTTGTTTAAAAACAAATACTTACATTTAATCGTCGGCGTGGTTGCCGCACTTGCGTTGCTGGCGCCCGGATTCGTTTCGGCACAAAAGCTGTCACGTGCCGCGCCGTTTCCCGAAGCGTCGGAAGAACTGTACGGCATCGGCGCCGGCGGCAAGTTGTATGTATTCGGCGGCCTCGCGCCGGGCTGGACGCCCAAGGGTTTGGTCTACGAATACGATCCGGCTGCCGACACCTGGACCAAAAAAAAGAACATGCCGCAGGTGTCGCATCACATCGGCCTGATCGAATTGAACGGCAAAATTGTTGTGATCGGCGGCTTCGTCAAGCCGGCGAAAGGGCCGACGGCATGGGAGCCGATTGATAACGTGTGGGAGTACGATCCCGCTGCTGATACCTGGAAGGCGCTCGCGGCCTTGCCCAAAAAACGCGGCGCACCGGCAGCGGTGGTGCATGGCGGCAAGATTTACGCCATCGGCGGCGCGGGCTTGCATCCTGGCTCGAAGGAGACGACGCTGCATCCGGCACGGCCGCATCGCGCGCTGGGCACGACAGAGGTTTACGATCCCGCCGCCAACACCTGGAAAACGTTGCAGGACATGCCCACCGCGCGCAATCAC
This sequence comes from Nitrosomonadales bacterium, assembly GCA_043777275.1. GTDB lineage: Bacteria > Pseudomonadota > Gammaproteobacteria > Burkholderiales > SG8-41 > UBA5216. The sequence goes on along the minus strand of JAYVQD010000180.1, from coordinate 6,330 downwards.
GGCGCGATCGGCGTGGTGAACAACAAGATTTACTACCTCGGCGGGCGCATCGGCAACGCCTTTATCACGCGCGCGAGCAATACCGATATCGTCGAAGTGTATGAACCGGCCACCGATCAATGGGGGCCGCTGCTGGCGCCGATGATTACGCCGCGCAGCGCAGTGGCGTGGGGCACGCATAACAATCGCATTTACGTGGCCGGTGGCGAGCAGCGCACCAGCGAATTCCAGCGCACCTTCCGCGCGGTAGAGGCCTACGATCCGGCGACCAACCGCTGGGCTGCGTTGCCGCCGATGGAGTTCCCGCGTCACGGTTTGGCGGGCGCCATTATCAATGGCAAGTTTCATTTGGTCAGCGGCGATGCGGCCTCGGGTGGCGCGCCGGGCACGCACATTGATTCGGACGTGCATGAGGTGATCGACCTCGACGCGAAGTAGCCGTCATTACCACAGCCCCCCACGGGGTATAATCGCAGCGCGGCCCGAATTTTCCGGGCCGCGCTTTTTTTCACCGTGCCGAAATGGCACAGTCAGGCGCCATGAACGTTTTTTACGAAGAAGATGGCGGTTTCAAGGTCGGCGCGATTCTGGCCGACAACGACACGTCGCTGCAAATCGAAGCGCCGCACGGCAAACGCTCGAAAGTGAAATCGTCGGCGGTGTTGTTGCGCTTTGAACGGCCCGCACTCGGCGAGTTTATGATTGAAGCTGCGCGCGCGGCGGACGACATCGACATTGATTTTCTGTGGCAGTGCTGCGGCGAGCCGGAGTTTGAAGTCGCAGTGCTGGCGCGCGAATATTTCGGCCATGAGCCGAGCGCGCTCGAATCCGCCGCCGCGCTGCTGCGCCTGCATGGCGCGCCGATGTATTTCTACAAAAAAGGCCGTGGCCGCTACAAGGCCGCGCCTGAAGCGTCGCTCAAGGCCGCCCTCGCGGGGATGGAGCGCCGCCGCCAGCAGGCCGAACAGAAGCAACACTACATCAGCGAGTTGTCGGCCGGGCGCATGCCCGAAGCGCTGTTGCCGCAATTAAAAACGCTGCTCTACAAGCCCGACAAAAACACCATCGAGTACAAAGCACTTGAAGAAGCAGGCGCCGCATTGCATTTGTCGCTGCCGCGTTTGATCGAGCGTTGCGGCGCGCTGCCTTCGACGCATGATTATCACGTTGATCGTTTTTTGTTCGAGTATTTTCCGCTGGGGGCTGCGCCGATTGTCGCTGCGCTGGCGCTGCCAGCAGCAACATCGGCAACATCAGCAACCTATGACGATTTGCCGTTGTCGGCGGTGGCGGCCTACAGTATCGACGACGCATCAACCACTGAAATCGATGATGCGTTTTCGGTGTCCTCACGCACGGTGGGCGGCGTGCGCATCGGCATTCATATCGCCGCGCCCGCGCTGGGGATGGCGCTCGACTCCGGCGCAGAAATAATCGCGCGTGAGAGATTGTCCACGATCTATCATCCGGCGGGCAAAATCACCATGTTGCCGGACGCGTTGATCGGCGGTTACACGCTGGCGGCAGGGCGCGATTGCCCCGCGCTGTCGTTGTATATCGACGTGAATTCGACGGGCGAAATCGCCGGTACCGAAACGCGCGTCGAGCGTGTGCGCATTGCCGGCAACTTGCGTCACGAGTCGCTGGAGCCGGTGTTTAACGACACCACCCTCGCCAGCGGCGTGATCGATCATCCGCAAGCGAAGGAGCTTCTCGCGTTGGCGGAATTCGCCAAGCAGTTGGGCAAGGCGCGGCGGGGTGACAAGCCGGAGCAACAGCAGCGCGCCGAATACACCTTCAATGTGGTTAAAGACGGCGATCGTGAGCGCGTGCAAATTGGCCGCCGCGTGCGCGGCTCGGCTATCGACACGCTGGTGTCGGAGCTGATGATTTACGTCAACAGCACCTGGGGCCGCGAGCTGGCGGACAAAGGCGTGGCGGCGATCTACCGCGTGCAGAGCGCGGGCAAGGTGCGCATGAGCACCGCGCCCGCCGCGCACGAGGGTTTAAACGTGGCGCAATACATGTGGGCGAGTTCGCCGTTGCGGCGTTACGTTGATCTGGTGAATCAACGCCAGTTGATCGCGGCGGTGCGCGGTGAGGCGGCGCCGTACAAAGCGCGCGATGAAGCGCTGCTGGGTGCGATGCGCGATTTCGAACTCGCGCACGACGCCTACTCGGAATTTCAGCGCCACATGGAGCGTTACTGGTGTTTGCGCTGGCTGACGCAGGAGGCGCGCACCACCGCGACCGCCACGGTGATCCGCGAGAATCTGGTGCGCTTTGATGAATTGCCGTTGGTGGCGCGCGTGCCTTCGGTGCCTGATCTGGCGCCCGACGCGGTGGTGGAACTCGCGCTTTCCGAGATCGATCTGGTTGAATTGACGCTGCACTGTGAGTTTAAGCGCCGAGTAGATAGCGCTTGCTAACTTTGAGGTGAAGTGCGGCCTCAGTGCGGTTTCAGTGCGGTTTCAGTGCGGCGCAACTACGGCACTTGCTGTGTTTTTACTTGAAAGGTGTGATGTAACTATAGGTTAATAAACAAATTTTCTTGCCAAAGCCCAGCCATTCGCTACAATATCTGCGGATATGAGCGCCCAGCCTGCCCCGAAAGTCGTTCCTCTGGTTCCCGCCGCGCGCCGCGCGAAGCGCGCGCATCAGGTCGCCCGCAAAACCGCGCTGTCCAGACTGGATGCCCGCGTCGCGCAGCTTGAAAACCTCCTCGCCGCGCTCGACCAACGCATCACGCACGGTCATCGCGACCGGCGTTTTCCGATTATGCTCGCAGCGTCGATCCTGCTGCATGTATTGGTGCTGGCGCTGGTGACGTTCACGGTGCCGGACAAATCCAAAACGCTCAACAGCCAGCCGATGGAGGTCGTGCTGGTCAACGCCAAGAGCAAGACCAAGCCGGTCAAGGCCAACGTCCAGGCGCAGCACAATCTGGATGGCGGCGGCAACACCGATGCCGATCGCCGTGCCAAGAGCCCGTTGCCGGTGCTGCGCAATGATGCGCAGTCGAGTGAAGTCGCCCTTGCGCGCAAACGTGTCGAGCAGCTTGAGCAGGAAGCGCGCACCCTGATGACGCAGGCGAAATCCAGGGCCGAGATCGCGTCCGCGCCGCGGCCGGTCACGCCGCAGCCGCAGCAGACCGACGTGCCGTCGCCCTCGATCGGCGAGGCCGACATACAACGCAGCTTGCAGATTCAGCGTCTGGAAGCGACCGTCGCCAAGCAGTGGGACATATACCAGAAGCGGCCACGCAAGCATTTCGTCGGCGCGCGCGCCGAAGAATACCGCTTCGCGCGTTATGTCGAAGACTGGCGCGTAAAAATCGAGCGCGTGGGCGAACACAATTACCCGCAGGCAGCGCGTGACCAAAAAATTTACGGCAGCTTATTGTTGTCGGTGTCGATCAAGTCGGATGGCAGTGTCGACAAAATTGAAATCAGGCGCTCATCCGGCAGCAAGGTGCTGGATAACGCCGCCATTAATATCGTCAAGCTGGCCGCACCCTACGCCGCGTTTCCGGCGGACATCGCCAAAGATACAGACATCATCGACATCAGCCGCACCTGGCGCTTTACCAACTCGGACACGCTGCAAACCGAATAAGCTTTGCGGGCTTCCCGTTTCGCGTGCGCCGTGCGCGAATGTTCTGACAACCTCCACTACAATTCGCCCATGACCGATTCTTATGCCGTCATCGGCAACCCCGTAGCGCACAGCCAGTCGCCGCGCATTCATGCTGCGTTTGCTCATAAAACATCGCAACTTATTGTTTATAAACAACTTTATTGCGATATCGGCGCATTTGTCGAAACCGTCCGCGCGTTTCGCGCGCAGGGCGGCAAAGGCTTGAATGTCACGCTGCCGTTCAAGCATGAGGCCTTCGATCTCGCCACCCGCCGCAGTGAGCGTGCCGAACAGGCGGGCGCGGTCAACACCCTGAGCTTCAGCGGCGACGAGGTAGCGGGGGAGAACACCGACGGCGCGGGGTTATTGCGCGACATCACCGACAACCTGCACTTTGATGTGCGCGGCAAGCGCGTGCTGCTGCTCGGCGCGGGCGGTGCGTCGTTTGGCGTGGTGGGGCCGCTGCTCGCGGGTTCGATACAGTCGCTGACCATCGCCAATCGCACGGTATCAAAGGCGGAAGCGTTGCGCGCGCGCTTCGCGGCGCACGCGAACGTGGATGCCTGCGCCTACGAGGCGCTTAAAGGCCGCCGCTTTGATCTGGTCATCAACGCCACCTCGGCCGGACTCACCGGCGCGATGCCCGCGCTGCCGGATGACGTGTTCTCATCCGGCGCGCTGGCGTATGACATGGTGTACGGCAAGGTCACCCCGTTCATGCAATTCGCACAAGCGCGTGGAATCCAGACGGCTGACGGACTCGGCATGCTGGTCGAACAAGCAGCGGAATCGTTTTTCATCTGGCGCGGCGTGCGGCCGCAGACCGCGCCGGTGATGACGCTGCTGCGCGGCGCTGCGCGGTAATATCGTGACGCAAATACTGCGCTGGAGCGGCCGGCTCATCCTGTTCGCCATGGCGGCCTTCATCATCGTGCAACTGTGGTTTCTAGGCCATGTCGCGTACTGGGTCAAATTTAATCCGTCATCGACTGCCTTCATGCGCGGGCGGCTGGAGCTGATGCGTGACGACGATGCCAAGGCAAAGCTGCGCCATCAATGGGCGCCTTATCAAAAAATCTCGGTGCATTTAAAACGCTCGGTGATGGCGGCCGAAGACTCAAAATTTATGGAACACCGCGGCTTTGACTGGGATGGAATCAAAGTCGCGTGGGAGCGCAACAAACGCGAAGGTGACATTGTTGCCGGCGGTTCCACCATCAGCCAGCAATTGGCGAAGAATCTTTTTTTCTCCGGCAAGCGCACCTGGTGGCGCAAGGCGCAAGAGGCGGTGGTGACCGTGATGCTCGAAGCGCTGATGTCCAAGCAGCGCATCTTTGAAATTTATTTAAACGTGATCGAATGGGGTGACGGCGTGTTCGGCGCCGAAGCCGCCGCGCGATATCACTACGGCGGCACCGCAGCGGGGCTGTCCGAACAGCAGTCGGCGCGCCTAGCCTCGATGGTGCCCAGCCCGCGCCGCTATGGGCCGGGCGCGAATTCCGCCTATCTGCGGCAACGCACCGGCATCATCGCCGCGCGCGCGCGCATGGTGGCGGTGCCTTGAGGATGCCGCTCGCCATGACGACTCGCCGCGAGAGGTTTGCGCTCCATAACGGCATGCGTTATGCTAACGCATGATCGTCGGATTCAAATCCAGGGAAACTGAAAAAATCTGGCTTGGTGATGTATCCCGCAAGCTACCTCGTGATATTCAACAAATCGCTTTGCGAAAATTGTTCATGCTGGATAAGGCGCAATCGCTGAACGATCTCAGGATACCCCCAGCCAATCGGCTTGAAGCATTAAAAGATGATCGCAAAGGCCAGCACAGCATTCGCATCAATGACCAGTGGCGAATCTGTTTTGTATGGACGAAAACAGGCCCCGATGCTGTAGTGATCGTTGACTACCACTAAGGAGATGGGAATGAATAAATTACGGAACATTCACCCAGGCGAAATACTGCTCGAAGAGTTTCTACTGCCGATGCAAATCAGCCAGACCAAACTGGCCAACTCGATCGGCGTACCGCCGCGACGCATCAACGAAATCGTACTGGGCAAGCGCGGCATCACGGCGGATACCGCATTGCGCCTTAGCAAGGTATTTGGAAACTCAGTGCAATTCTGGATGGGATTGCAGGATGAATACGAATTACGCGAAGCACGTAGCGCGATCAAGGATCAACTGGAACGGATGATGCCGATTGCGGCTTAGTCTTTTCGGGGTAGTAAATCAACGCCGGCAACCTGGATTGATCTGAAGGCCGTGGCGTACGAAGGCGGCGAGGTGCTGCGGTCGGCGGAGGCTTCGCGTTAGTTTTAAACCAAGTGGCATGTCGCTCCAATTCGTTCAAATCAAGTGACCAGCGCCGCGCTTAAAAAGCGTCGTTTTTCGTCGCTGAACAGGTAACTTAACTCGTTGTAAATACGTCCTTTTTCGGCTTTTTGGCCGTACTGGGCCGTACTGGTTGCGGTTCATCCCGCACTTTCTAAAGCATCCGGCTCCTCACACCTACGCAACGCGAGGGCCAGATTTCCTGCGGTGCGACGCCGATGGCTTTGGCAACAATGCGCTCGGCTTTTGGCCACGGGCGCTGACTTGAGTGGATTCACGCAAAAACAACTGGATGCCATTGCCTGGGATCTGAATACACGACCCCGAAAGTCGCTGGGCTTTCGCTGCCCTGCCGAG
>JAYVQD010000179.1:0-8605 GCA_043777275.1 Nitrosomonadales bacterium | reverse complement strand
TTTCAAAGCACTTCCATTTTCGCGAAGGGTTGCTGCGCAAAAGCGAATTCAAGGCGCTGAAGAACGCGTCATTCAAGCTCGCCAAAGGCAAAACGCTGGGCGTGGTCGGCGAATCGGGCTCGGGTAAAACGACACTGGCGTTGACGTTGTTGCGTTTGACGCCCGCGTCGGGCGGCACGGCCTTGTTCAATGGCCGCGATTTGCTCGCGCTGACCCCGGCAGAAGCCATGCCCTTCAAGCGGCGCATACAGATCGTGTTTCAGAACCCGTATGCGTCGCTCAATCCGCGCTTCACCGCCGGACAGAGTTTGATGGAGCCGATGCAAGTGCATGCCATCGGCGCGGACGAGCGCGCGCGAGCTGACATGGCGATGGAGCTGCTGCGCAAAACAGGACTGCCGCAATCGGCATTCTTCAAGTATCCTCACGAATTCTCGGGCGGGCAGCGCCAGCGCATCGCGATTGCGCGCTGTCTGACGATGCAGCCCGAGGTGCTGATTTGTGATGAAGCGGTGTCCGCGCTGGATTTGTCGGTGCAGGCGCAGTTGCTCAATCTGTTGCAGGATTTGCAGGACGAGTTCGGTATGAGTTACATTTTTATTTCGCACGATCTGGCAGTGGTCCGATACATGTCCGACGAGGTGATGGTGATGAAGGATGGCGAAATCGTGGAGCGAGCAGATGCCGATGAGATTTACCGCAACCCGCAACACCCGTATACCCGGCAATTGTTAGCCGCCGTGCCGGGCGCCGGCGAGAACATAAAGGCGTGATTCACTTGATCATCCGTGCGTTGATGGTTTGTGTGGTTGCGGTTGTCAGCGTGCCGGCAGGCGAGGTACACGCAGCGCATGCCTACGCGCAATTCGGCGATATTAAGTATCTGGCTGGGTTTGCGCATTTTGAGTGGGTGAATCCCAATGCTTCCAAGGGCGGTGAGATCGCGCTGGTTGCACCCACGCGCCTGACCAACTTTGATAAATTCAATCCGTTTACGTTAAAAGGTGCAGCACCCTCCGGTCTGAACGCTCTGGTGTTCGAGACATTACTGACCGGAACCATGGATGAACCCAACACGGCCTACGGCTTGCTTGCCGAGGATGTGGAAGTGGCGCAGGACCGCTTGTCGGCGACTTTCCGCCTTAATCCCAAAGCAAAGTTTCAGGATGGAACACCCGTTACCGCAGTCGACGTGAAGCATACGTTCGACACGTTAATGAGCAAGCAAGCGGCGCCGCAATATCGTGTGATTTTCGGCGACGTGAAACAGGCGGTGATTACCGGGCCGCTCAGTGTGCGCTTCGATTTCAAACACCCGAGCGCCGAATTGCCACTGCTGGTGGGCGGTCTACCGGTGTTCAGCAAGGCCTGGGGCGCGGGCAAAGCGTTTAATGAAGTGATTATGGACAAACCGGTGGCCAGCGGCCCGTACAAAATCGGCCGCATGAACTTCGGCCGCGATATCACTTACGATCGCGATCCTAATTATTGGGCGCGCGATCTGAACGTGCGCCGCGGCATGTTTAATTTCGACCGTATCACCTACAAAATTTACAAGGACTCGACGGCGCGCACCGAGGCTTTCAAAGCCGGCGAGTTTGATTACATCGAGATTTTCTCGGCACGTGAATGGGCGCGTACCATGACCGGTCGCCAGTTCGACAGCGGTGAATTGATACGTACGCACCTTAAGTCAAAAAACGCGGGGGATTTTCAAGGCTGGCTGATCAACACGCGGCGTGACAAGTTCAAGGACAAGCGCGTGCGTGAGGCGCTGGGCCTGGCATTCGATTACGATTGGATGAACCGGCAGATGTTCTACAACTCGTATACGCGGGTGCGCGGTTTTTTTGTCGGCAGTGATTTTGAGGCCAAGGGGCTGCCCGGCGCGGATGAGCTTGACGTGCTGGAGCCGTTGCGCGCCAAGCTGCCGCCGGAGATTTTCGACAAGCCGGTACCGCTGCCGCCCTCCACGGCAGCGCCGGCCAGCCTGCGTGACAATTTGCGCAAGGCCAAGGCCTTGCTGGAAGCCGCAGGCTGGACCTACCGCGACGGGGCGCTGCGCAATGCCAAGGGCGAGGCGTTTACCGTTGAATACCTCGATGGGGGTGGCGGTGATCGGGTGTTCGGGCCTTACGTGCAGGCATTGGCCAAGCTCGGTATCGAAGCGCGCTACCGGCGTGCGGATTTCGCGCTGATCCAAAAGCGTTGGGATGTATTCGATTTTGATATCACCACTCAGCGGCAACGTGGTTCGGAGTCGCCGGGCAGCGAGTTGGTGGATCGTTATGTGTCAAAATCAGCGGATACCCAGGGCTCGCACAACATGACCGGTGTGCGTGATCCCACCGTCGATCACCTGTTGGAACAGGTGGTGTCCGCCACCACCCGGCCTGAACTGGTGGCGCGTTTACGCGCGTTGGACCGTGTGTTGCGCCACGGCTTTTATGTGGTGCCGCAGTGGTATGCGGAAGGTTTTCGCGTGTCGTACCGCAGCGGCAAATTCGAACAGCCCAACGTGGCGCCGCAGTACTATTCGCCGGAAGACTGGGTGCTGCGCACCTGGTGGAGGAAGCCGTAGCCATGTGGTCCTATATCTTCAAACGCTTGTTGTTGATGCTGCCGACCTTGTTCGGTGTGCTGTTGATTACGTTTGTCATTATTCAGTTTGTGCCGGGCGGCCCGGTAGAGCAGATGGTGGCGCAGTTGCAGGGGCGCGACACGGCGGGCGGCGAGGTGGGCGCGGCTGCGGCCGAAGGCGGTTACCGCGGACGGCAAGGCGTGGATGCCGCCAAGGTCGAAGAAATCAAAAAACTCTACGGTTTCGACAAGCCCGCGCATGAGCGATTTATCCACATGCTGGGGCAGTTCGCGCGCCTTGATTTAGGCAAAAGTTTTTTTCACAACAAGGATGTGTGGCAACTCATCAAGGAAAAACTGCCGGTCTCCATTACCCTGGGGTTGTGGACCTTTTTTCTGATTTACTTGATATCACTGCCGCTCGGCATTGCCAAGGCGGTGCGCGCGGGAACGCCTTTCGATACCGCGACAACGTTTGTGGTGTTGTTGGGCTACGCGATTCCGAGTTTTGTGCTGGGTGTATTGTTGCTGGTGTATTTCGCGGGCGGTACTTTTGTGCAATGGTTTCCGTTGCGCGACATTACTTCCGCGAATTGGGCGCAACTGGGATTTTTCGCCAAGATCACGGACTACCTGTGGCACATCACCTTGCCCGTAACGGCCATGGTGCTGGGTGGATTTGCCGTAATAACCATTCTGACCAAGAATTCAATGCTGGAGGAAATTCGCAAGCAGTACGTGCTGACGGCGCGCGCCAAGGGTTTGTCCGAAGGCACGGTGTTGCGGCGGCACGTGTTTCGCAATGCGCTGATTCCGATTGCGACGGGATTCCCGGCGGCTTTTATCGGTGCGTTTTTTGCGGGGGCGCTGCTGATCGAAACGCTGTTCTCGCTCGACGGACTGGGCTTGCTGTCGTATGAATCGGTGATTCGCCGCGATTACCCGGTGGTATTCGGCAGCCTGTTCATATTCACCATCATCGGCCTGCTGGCACATCTCATACGCGACCTGAGTTATTTATGGGTGGATCCGCGCGTGAAATACTTCGATTGACCATGGCGACCGCTATCACCAACGTCACCAACGTATCCGCTCGCCCAGCCCGGGTCTCGACGCAAAGTCCGCTACGCCGCGCGTGGCGGCGCTTTCGCGGCAATCGGCTCGGCTACTATAGCCTGCTCGCGTTGATGGCGCTTTTTGCAATCAGCCTGTTAGCCGAAGTGCTGTCGAACGACAAGCCGCTTATCGCGCGCTATGACGGACAATGGTATTTACCGGTATTCCAGACGCTGCCTGAAACCACTTTTGGCGGGGATTTCCCGACGCCCACTGATTATCTCGATCCGCAAATCCGCGAAAACCTGTCGAAGCCCGGCAACTTCGCGCTGTATCCGCCGAATCCCTACCACTACAAAACCATCAACTATTTCGCCAGGAGCCCCAGTCCCGCGCCACCGGATAGCGCCAATTGGTTAGGCACCGACGATAAAGGGCGCGATTTGCTGGCACGCCTGCTGTATGGATTTCGCCTGTCGCTGCTGTTTGCGCTGATCGTGGCGGCGGTATGCACCGGGCTGGGCGTGGTTTACGGCGCGTTGCAGGGCTATTTTGCCGGGTGGGCCGACATCATCATGGAGCGCATGAAAGAAGTCTGGTCGGCCATGCCATGGCTGTACATGTTGATTATTTTTTCGGCGTTGTTTGCCCCCAGTTTTACCTTGCTCGTGGTGTTGATTTCCGTATTCGGCTGGATGGGATTATCCAACTATGTGCGCGCCGAGTTTCTGAAGAACCGCACGCTCGACTATGTGCGTGCCGCCAAAGCGCTGGGCCAGAGCGACCGCACGATCATGTGGCGCCATATATTGCCCAACAGCCTGACGCCCGTGGTGACGCTGATTCCCTTTGAAATGGCGGGCGCCATCGGCGCGCTGACGAGTCTGGATTTTCTGGGCCTGGGGGTGCCGACCGGTACGCCCAGTCTCGGCGAGCTACTGAATCAGGGCAAGGAAAATCTCGATGCCTGGTGGATTTCCATTTCCACCTTCGGCGTGCTGGTCATCATGTTGCTGCTGCTGATTTTGATCGGCGACGCGCTGCGCGATGCACTCGATCCGCGCAAGGTGCTGGAAGGCGATCAGCCATGAGCCTGCTCGAAGTAAGTGATCTGAGTATCGAATTCGGCACGCGCCGCGTGGTGGATCGCGTGTCGTTTTCGCTCGATGCGGGCGAGAAGCTGGCGCTGGTGGGCGAATCCGGTTCAGGCAAAACCGTTACCGCGTTGTCGTTGATGCGGCTGGTGGAGTCAGCGCGTTTGAGCGGCGAAATCGTGTTTGATGGCAAGCCGGTATTGCAGATGCAGGCTGACGCGCTGCAAGCCATGCGCGGTCGCGACATCGCGGTGATTTTTCAGGAGCCGATGACGGCATTGAACCCCATCTACACCGTGGGCCGGCAAATCGCCGAGTCGTTGCAATTACATATGGGCATGAACGCGGCGCAAGCGCACGAAGGCGCGGTGACCGCGATGGCGCGTGTGGGTATTGCCGAACCGGAGGTGCGTGCGCGCAGTTACCCGCATCAATTGTCGGGCGGGCAACGTCAGCGTGCGGTGATTGCGATGGCGCTGGCGTGTAATCCGCGCCTGCTGATCGCGGATGAGCCGACCACCGCGCTGGATGTATCGATACGAATGCAAATACTTGATTTAATTGATAAATTACGCGAAGAGTCGGGTATGGCTTTGCTGCTGATTACGCATGATCTGAATCTGGTGAGGCGCTTTTCGGATCGCGTGGCGGTGATGGAGCGCGGCGTGATTGTGGAGCAGGGCGCAACCGCCGAGGTCACGCAGCGTCCGCAACATGCCTATACGCAAAAGCTGTTGAACAGCAGGCCGCAGCGCGCGGTGTCGCCGGTGGGCGAAGGTTGCGTGGTGTCTGCCAAGCGCGTGCAGGTGGATTATCCGACGCGCTTGCCGGGCCTTGCCGGGTGGTTCAAAAAGGGCAAGTTCACCGCGGTACGCAATATCGATTTTGAACTCGCGCCGGGCGAGACGCTGGGCGTGATCGGCGAATCGGGCTCGGGCAAAACCACGCTGGCGCTGGCGGTGCTGAATCTGGTGGCGGCGCAGGGTGACATTTATATCGGCGGTGCGCCGTGGTTGGGTGCGGATGCCAACGCGCGCCGCGTGCTGCGGCGCAAGATACAAGTGGTGTTTCAGGATCCGCTGTCGTCGCTGTCGCCGCGTTTAACGGTCGAGGCCATCGTCGGCGAAGGTCTTGAAATTCATGAACCCGGCTTAAGCGAGGACCAGCGCCGTGAGCGCGTGATTCAGGCGCTGCAGGATGTGGGGCTGACTGAACATGGCGAGGTCGAGCCGTTGCTGAATCGCTATCCGCATGAGTTCTCCGGCGGACAGCGCCAGCGTATCGCCATTGCGCGAGCGCTGATTGTGAAGCCGCAGGTGGTGGTGCTGGACGAGCCCACCAGCGCGCTGGATGTGACCATCCAAAAACAGGTGCTGGAGTTGCTCGGTGAGCTACAGCGCAAATACAGCTTGAGTTATATCCTGGTCACGCACGACATCGACGTGGTGCGCGCCATGGCGCACCGGGTGATGGTGATGAAGGACAGTTGCGTGGTCGAAAGCGGCTTGTTCGACGACATCGTGACCCGGCCCCAGTCGGATTACACGCGCACCCTGGTGCAGGCGGGGTTGCCGGTATAAGGGCTAGCGGCTGGCTGTGCGCACGATGGCATTGCGTGGCGCTGGCTTGGCAGCGGCTGTTTTCGGCGGTACGCGTTTGACCGCGACACGGCTGGCGGGTGCGGTTTTGCGGGCAGCCACAGCGCCTCGCGCCGGCACTCGTTGCGAGCCGCGCGCGGCGGATGCTGCCACGGGGATCAATGCCCCCACTCCTACTTCAGCCAGTACGGGTTGCAGGTCGCCGAGGGACGGCACGAGGATGGTCTGACCGGTTGTTATTTGCCGGCGTCCACCGAGGTTGTTTGCCTGATTCAACGCAGCAACCGAAATGCCGTGCTCTGCCGCAAGCGTTTCAGCGCGCTCGCCCGCCCTGACGGTGTGTGTTTTCCACGAGGCCAGCGGCTTGTCCAGATTATTGTTGAGGTTCGCGGTGAAAATGGCGACTTTGTGTATCGGCAATACAATCGTTTCCGCGTTGTTAGTGTTAATAACAAGCTTGGTGTGAGCGGGGTTCAGGAACTTGAACTCGTCGGGTGTCATTTCGGCGAATTTTGCGGCCAAGGCCACGTCGATATGGCGTTTGACGGTAACCGCTTCGATCGCGGGTTCGTTGGGAACGTTGGCGAGCGTAAGCCCGAAACGCGCCGGGTCGGCAATGATGTTTTTGACCGCAATCAGCTTGGGCAGATAGTTGCGGGTTTCGGCGGGCATGTTGGTCAGGCTTTGGTAGTCGGCGGATAAACCCTTGGCCTGGTTTCTATCCACGGCGCGTTGCACCGCGCCTTCGCCCCAGTTGTAAGAGGCGAGTGCGAGCTCCCAATCCTTGAACATGCCGTGCAGGTTTTGCAGGTAGTCGAGGGCAGCGCCGGTGGCGGCGATCACATCACGCCGGCCATCGTACCAGCCGTTTTGCTTGAGTCCGTAATTTTTGCCGGTGGACGGAATGAATTGCCAGATGCCGGAGGCGTGCGCGCTGGAGTAGGCCACCGGGTTGTAGGCGGATTCAATCATGGGCAGCAGCGCGATTTCAGCGGGCATGCCGCGCCGCTCGACTTCGGTGATGACGTGAAACAGAAACGGGCGGCTGTTCTCAATCATGCGCGCGAAATATTCGGGACGGCTGGCGTAATAGGTTTCCCAGTCACGTACCAGGTTGTTGTCCATCTGCGTCATGCGTAAGCCGCTGCGGATGCGCTGCCATACATCGGTTGCGGCGGCGGTATCGGTCGCGTTCGATCGGGCGCCGGTGCTGCGCCGTGCCGCCCGCAGCACTTCGGGATTTTTGTCTGCCGGTCTTTCAGCGCGCGGCAGAATGGTGGGTTCGGGCGGCGTGGGTATGGCGCTACTGGCAACCGCAGGCGTGGGCCAGTCTATGGTGTGCGTTGCAGCCTGAGTAGCGCTCGTGTTGGTGGCGCCAGGGGTAATGGAAGAACCAAAATCCTGGAGCTGGGCGCAACCGGCGTTGAGCAGCGCGGCGGTTAGGGTGAGCCATGAAACTAAAGAAAATTTCAACTTCGAATGCGTGCCGGCCGGAAGTTCGTTCATCGCTTGGCGCCCCGTTCAGATTGACGCACGAATGGTAACGGCTGTGGCATCTGCCGTCAAGTCAAAAAACCCTTATAAATCAATGACATTTTGCGTTGCTTTGAAGTGCCGGAAGAACTTCTGTGATAATTTTCACATCTTTAGAAGTTATTCTTCCAATCGCGTATGGCGGCGAGTACGCTGACGGGGTCGGTCAGCGGTTTGCCGGCGTGCTGACTGGCGCTGGCAATGATGCCGGGTTCCGTACAGCGAACAAACGGATTGGCCGCGCGTTCCAGCGCGATAGTGGTGGGTACCGTGGGCAAATTCTGTTGCCGCAATGCCTGCGCGCGCGGCTCCCATTCGATCAAGGCACGGTTCGCCGGCTCGGCCGCTTTGGCGAAGCGGATATTGGCAAGCGTGTACTCGTGTGCGCAGTAGACGAAGGTGGCATCCGGCAGGCTCATGAACTTGGACAGCGAATCATGCATCTGCGCGGGCGTGCCCTCGAACAAACGGCCACAACCGGCAGCGAACAGCGTGTCGCCGCAGAACAACATGTCGTCGTTGTAAAAAGCGATGTGGCTGCTGGTGTGTCCGGGAACTTCAAGCACCGTCAGCTTGATGCCGAAATGCGGCAGCGTGATGGATTCTCCCTCGGCCAAGCGCTGCGTGGCTTCAGGCACGCGCGGATCGTGCGGGCCGTACACCGGAATATCGCGGCCTTGCATCAGTTGTGCCACGCCGCCGATATGGTCTTTGTGGTGGTGCGTGATGACGATCGCCAGCAAT
>JAYVQD010000178.1:0-2234 GCA_043777275.1 Nitrosomonadales bacterium | reverse complement strand
TCGGGCCTTTGACAGCCTGGATGCACTCGAAAACCAACTCGTTGAGGCGCTACACCCATTGGAAAACAGCGACGAACGGGTGAAATCCATCTGCAATTGGGAATGGATAATTAAAGCAATTTATAATGCGAATTATAATAAGAACCGATTTGACCCATCCACGAAGCCGGCATTCATCAGATGCCGGCCTTTTTTGTTTGGGTAAGCCGAATCCGACACAATGCGTTAGGTCAATAGACGCCCTGCCACGGGCGGATACACAACCGTTAAAATCCGAAAAGGCAATCCATCATGCAAGCGACAAACCGTTCCGCCATTTACCTTCTAGCAGCGCTGGTTTCATTGATCAGCGGCTGCGTGGTCGCGCCACCACCGCAAGAACCGGCGGTCATTTATGCCCCGCCACCGAATCAGGCGTATGAACAAATCCGACTATGCCGCGCCGATAACCAGCGTGCCCACGCCGAGGTGCTCAACAGTTACGAGCGCGCACGCAGCGCGGGCCGCATCAGTCCCGGCGAAGCGCAGCAGTTCAATGCGATGGATGCACGCCTCAGAAACCTGCGGGCCCAACTCGCGCGCGACGGCCTCACCCTGCAGGAATGCCAATATATCAGCGCAGAGATTGCGCGCACACGCGACGAAGTGGCGAGAATGTCGCGCTCCGACCCTGTGGTTGCACGCTGCATGGCTGACACCCGCTGGGCGCATCAGGACGTGACAAGCATGTATGAAAACGCGCGGCGCTCCGGCCAAATTAATCCGGAGGAAGCGCAACGTTTCAATGCGATGGAGGCCCGGCTGCGAAACCTTCAGAACGACCTCGGACGCGACGGCATCAGCTTGCAGGACTGCCAGCGCATCGGTGGCGCGGTTGCGAGAGAACGCGACGAAGTACTCCGCATGGGCCGGCATGAGCCCGTCGCCGCGCGCTGCATGGCCGACAACCGGCGTGCGCACTGGGCGGTGTACGAGGTCTACAACGATGCAGTTCGCGCGGGGCGTATCGATTCATCCGAGGCGCAACGCTTCCGCGACGTCGACGAACGGCTCAGAAGGTTTCAGGCGGCGATCAAACGTGATGGCGTGAGCCTGGACGAATGTCAGCGCCTCAGCCGCGCCATCGCACAGGAACGCGCGATGGTGGACAGCATGGCGCAGTATTGATTCGCCGTAGCGGCGAATGCAGGGTGGGCATGCAGTCCGCGCCCACCTTGCACGAAACAGTTGTAACTATTTGTTTTTAATCATTTTTTACAGCATGCACCACTGCCCATTGCCCTCGACTGTGCGCCCGTCACGCGCGAGCTTAAGCAGATGCGCATGCAACGAACGCCGCGCGGGCACATGCAGCTTGGGCGACACGTCGTCGTAAACCACCGGCACCAGATCGTCCAGAGTGGCTGTTTTCAGCGGCGCCTTTGACAAGGCATCCACCACTTTTTGTTCGCGCTTTAAGCGATGCGCGATGATCTTGGCTACTTCTTCGCGCGGCGCTTCGATCACGTGGCCGTGGCCCGGTGCAAACGCGGTGATGGCGTAACCGCTTAATTTATTCAGCGACGCGAAATATTCATACATATCGCCGTCGGGCGGCGAGATCACCACGGTGGAACCCTGCATCACATGATCCCCCGTGAACAGCCAGCCCGTGCCCTCAAACAGATAACACAGGTGATTTGACGCGTGCCCCGGCGTATGTACGGCGCGAATTTTGAACGCGCCGCAATCCACTAGATCATCGTTTGCCAGCGCGTGGTCGGGTTTGAATTCGGTGTCCTGCCGGCCGTCGTCAGGCACTTTGCCGAAGCCGAAAATTTTCGCCCCGGTCGCCTTTGCCACCGCGCGTGACGACGGCGAATGATCCTGATGCGTATGCGTGCAAAAAATCCAGCGCAACCGCTTGCCGGTGTGTTTAATCAATAGCTCGGCATGTGCGGCAATATCCGGGCCCGGATCGATCAGCGCCAGATCACCGTTGTCGCCATCGGCATTGCCAATGATGTACGCGTTGGTGCCCGGCCCGGTCATCATGCCGGGATTGGGCGCGGTGATGCGCCGCACACGCGGGTGGATGCGAACGAGTTCGCCGGGGACGATGGTGGTTGTCATGTTCAAAAGGTTCCTGAATTGTTGCTAAAACGTCCCTAAAATTCACCTCTACCTGCCTCGGTGCCTGCGGCGTCATACTCAGCGTCGCCCGGCAACACACGGCGTCCGCTCTTGGCGATGCG
>JAYVQD010000177.1:0-8644 GCA_043777275.1 Nitrosomonadales bacterium | reverse complement strand
GCGAATTCGTTGTAGAGCCGCTGCACAATGGCCGAGGGTGTTTTTGCCGGTGCGAAGATGCCGCTCCAGCCTTCGGATTCATAACCCGGCAGTCCGGTCTCGGCGATGGTCGGCAGCTCAGGCAAAATCAGCGAGCGTTTCGCATTGGTCACCGCCAACGCGCGCAGTCTGCCGGTTTTGATGAACGGCACCACCGCAGGCGCACTTAAGAAGGCCAGTTGTACTTGGCCCGCGACTTGTTCGACCGCAGCCGGCCCGCCGCCTTTATATGGCACATGCAGCAGCGTGATGCCGGTCATGGTTTTTAACAACTCGCCCGCCAGATGCGAGGGCGAGCCGTTGCCCGCCGAGCCGTAGATCAGTTGTCCAGGCTTTGCTTTCGCCAGTGCGATGAGTTCTTTCACCGACTTAACCGGCAGCGACGGATGCGCGGTGAGGATGCTGGTGGTGATGAAAAGCTGCGCCACCGGATCGAAATCACGAATCATGTCGTACGGAATTTTCGGAATCAGGCTGACGTTAATCGCGTTGGTGACAGTGCAGATCAGCAGCGTGTAACCGTCGGGCAGTGATTTGGCGACGAGATCCGAGCCGATAATGCTGCTCGCGCCGCCACGGTTTTCGATGATGAGGTTTTGCCCCAGCGCTTCGGAAATTTTCGGGCTGATGATGCGTGCAGTGATATCCGTGGGGCCACCGGCGGGGAAGGGCACGATCAGGCGGATGGGTTTCGCTGGGTACGGTTGTGCCGCCGCAGTGGCGCAAAACAGCAGGCCGAGCGCGAAAAAGGGATATTTCATAAGTATTTGTTTTTAAACACTATTTTGTATTAACGTGGCAATGAATTTCGCCGCTGCTTCGGCACATCGATCTGGACACGCGCCCGCCGCGTGCCACGCATCGTCTTCCAGCACGATGCATGGCGATGGGTGCAAGCGTTGCTACGAGTATAAACACTGTCCGGCGTTTGCAGAAACGTGCTGTGCCTACGGGAAGGTTGGAGGTGAGCGTAGCGAAGCCCAACGTACCGGCTTGGATACACCGGTGGTGTTGGGCTTACCAGCCCAACCTACGTGAGCTGACATTACCGTGTTGTTGGGCTTCCTTCGTCAGTACCAACCTACTTTTGCCATTGCGAGAACGTCTCTGGTAGGTTGGGCTGACGCAGGAAGCCCAACAAGAACCGCGACACGTTACCGTTCACCGTAACCGCATTCTCCATCCCCGCACGACCCGCCCCAATCCGGGTTCGCCATTCCCCGCCTGATGTACTCATGCAGCGTCGAATGCGGCCAATCAGCGGCAACGGTAACCCAGCCGTGCTTCACCGGATTGTAATGAATGTAATTCACGTGCTGCGCCAGGTCGGTGTCATCACGGATTTGATGTTCCCAATAGCGGCGTTGCCAAATACCACGCTCGCGTTTGGCGACGCGGCTTGCACACACATTTTCCACCTTCGCCAGTCGGCGTGAAAATCCTGCTTTAATCAGCGACCACCGCATCGGGAAATCCGCATCTCCCGGCGGCAAGCGCCAAATGGCGTGCAGGTGTTCGGGCATGACCACTTGTGCAACGAGCGCATAGGGGTGGGCTGCTTTTACCTTGTGCATGACGTTCTTCAAATCGTTGATATGCCGCACCAGAGTGTCGGCGCTGCGATCCGCGAGGTTCACGGTGAAGAAATAGGTTCCGCCTGTTGCGTTTGCTCTGCGGTATTGCATGGATTCTTTTTTCGTTGCAGTGTTGTTGGGCTTCCTGCGTCAGCGCCAACCGACCCGACAAGCCCTTCCTCCATCGCCTTGATCTGCAACGCCACCACGCGCGAATAAATCCGGCAGTTGGTAAAGCTGCCGCCGACGAACCACAGTCCCTGCTGCGGTGTTTGCTTCCACATATTATTCATTTCACCGTCGGGGCCGATGCCCCATACCGGGCCGGTTTTTTTTGCGACGGCTTCGCCCAGCAGTTTCCCGACCACCACTTCCTGGGGGACGAAGCCGGTGGCCAGCACGATCAAATCGGCGGGTTTGACCGAGCCATCCTTGAGGAGTGCGCCGTTTTCGGTGAAGCGTTCGATCTGGTCGTATTGCATCAGTCCCACCTCACCGTTGATGATGAGTTCTGCGCAACCGCCATCAAGGTAGTAGCCGCCGTAGCGGGTGCGTATCAGCATGTTGTGGCCGGTGTGATCGTCGCCGTCGTGCCACTTGAAGCCGCGGGCCACGAGGCCGTCGATCATTTTTCTGTCGAGTGCGACCATGCGCGCGGTCAATTGCTGGAGATTGCGTTTGGTGATCGGCAGGGTATTGGTGGCGACCAGCAGGTCGCCATCGTCGAGCGGCACGCCATCGTAAAGACCGTAGGTGAGCTTTGCGCTGGGATTGATACTTAACACCATGGTCGAGCCGCGCTGGATGACGGTGGTGGCGACACCACTGCTGTGCAGGTCTTGCGCGACATCGTGCGCGCTGGTGCCGGTGCCCAGCACCAGCGCTTTTTTGCCGCGCCAGTGGGCGCCTTGGGTGTACGCGGTGGTGTGCATCACGTCGCCCTTGAAATCTTTCAGACCGGGCAGTTCGGGAATGTGCGGGAACCCCACCAGGCCGTTGGCGAAGATCAAATGTTTGGGATGCACGGTGCGTTCAGTGCCATCGCTGGTGTTGCGCACCACCGCGTTCCATCGTTTCGCGGACGCATCGTAGGCGCCGCTGACCAGCTCTGTGCTGGTCCAGAAATTGATTTCCATGGCCAGCGCGTACGTCTCGAACCAGTCGGCCACCATGTCCTTGGACAGATACACCGGCCAGTTCGGCGGAAACGGCAAGTAGGGCAGATGGTTGATATCGGTGGGGTTGTGCAGCGCCAGCGAGTGGTAGCGCGTGCGCCAGCAGTCGCCAGCGCGCGGCAGTCTGTCAATCACCAGCGTGTCCACACCCAGCAGTCCGAGTCTGGCGGCCACTGTCAGCCCGGCCTGACCGCCGCCGACCACCAGCACCGTCGGCTCGCGATCGGTATACGCCTGACTGGCGGTGCGCTGGTCTTTCCAGTTGGCGCCGCCAAAGTTGCGTGAATACGCTTCGGCGGTGGGTCGCCGCTTGCCGATGTTTTCCTCGAAGCCTTTCAATTCATGCAGATGGGTCATGAGCTGAAACGCCTTCGACGGCTCCTCTGCCAGTAGCCTGACTACACCGAAGCCGCGACCCAACGCCGTCTCGAACTGGAAGATGCCTTCGATGACGTCGATACCGGTTCTCTGGATGCGGCGCGGCGGTGTGCGTCCTTCGGCGATGGCGAATCCGCGCGCCTGGGTGGTGGCCTGCTTCGCCACCATCAAGGCGGCGATGGCGTCGCTGCCCTGGTACGGCGTGATGGACCAGGTGAAGGCGAGCAGATCGCGCCAGTGGCCGTCCGCCGCAAACAGGGACGCGACAGACGCCTGACTTCTGCTGTGCAGATCCGCCTGGAGCTGCTCGAGCCATTGCGCAACCAGCGTCTGCGCGGTATCGACAGCGGTGGTGTTGAGGTTCATGTAAATCCTATGCGTTGCTATCATGCGTTGACTTGGGCGGAATGGTAACCGCCTCAATTTGCCCTGTGTGCGGCAGCGCTACTCCATCGGCACTTTCAAACCCTTCACCACTTTTTGCCACTTGACGATTTCTGCCTTGATGTGTGCTGCGAATGCTTCCGGCGAATTGCCCACGGGTTGCGAACCCGCCGCGGCGAATTGTTGTGTGACTTTGGCGGTGCTGATCGCCTTGACGAACGTGGTGTGCAACGTTGCCACAATGTCTTTGGGTGTGTTCGCGGGCGCGAGCACGCCCACCCATTGTGCGATCGCGTAACCCGGCAGCGTTTCGGCGATAGCGGGCAGCTCCGGAAATATTTTCGAGCGCACGGCGCCGGTGGTGGCGATGGCGCGCAGCTTGCCTGCTTTCGATTGATGCACCACGCTTGAGCCGCCGAAATAAATCGCGGTCTCGCCGCTTAAGGTGGCGATGACGGCGGGGCCGCCGCCTTTGTACGCCACATGCACGATGTCGATTTTGGCGTACTGCTTTAAAAACTCGCCGGCCAGGTGCGACACCGACAGATTGCCGGCGGAGGCGAAGCCGATTTGCCCCGGCTTGTGTTGCGCGATCACGATCAATTCCCTGACCGTCCTGATCGGCATCGATGGGTGTATCACCAGCGCATAGTCGGCGGAATCAATCAACGTGACCGGCGCGAAATCTTTTACCGCGTCGTACGGCAGCTTCGCGCCGGTGCTGGGGAGTATCGCGTTCGGCCCCGCGGTACCGAGCAACAGGGTGTAACCGTCGGCGGGCGCGCGCGCGACCCATTCGGTGCCGATGCGCCCGGTAGCGCCCGCGCGATTTTCAACCACGAGCTGCCAGCCTGCGGTGTCGGCCAGCGCTTGCGTCAGGATGCGCGCGGTGGCGTCGGTGCCGCCACCGGGCGGGAACGGCACAATCAGACGGATCGGTTTTACGGGATACGACTGCGCGTTTGCACCGATCGCGCAGACACACAGAAAAACAGCGAGCGCCAGTGGTGAATAATTCATAACTATTTGTTTTTAAACAATTATTTATTCTTCAATATCTTGCTTGCCATGAATCGCACGCCAGATACGCTCCGGCGTCGCCGGCATTTCAATGTGCTTCACACCATATTCTGACAGCGCATCGACCACCGCGTTGATCACCACGCCCAGCGCCGGCGTGGTGCCGCCTTCGCCGGCGGGGCGCATGCCGAGCGGGTGCGTGGTGCAGGGCACCTCGGTGAACTCTGCGTCAAAAAACGGAAAGTTATCCGCACGCGGCATCGCGTAATCCATGAACGATCCGGTCAGCGGCTGGCCGCTGTTGGCGTCGTAATAACACTGCTCCCACAACGCCTGACCCACGCCCTGCGCAATGCCGCCGTGAACCTGACCGTGAATAATCATCGGGTTCACCGCGCGACCGACATCATCCACCGCCGAGTATTTGACGATCTCCAGCGTGCCCAGCGTCGGGTCGATTTCGACTTCGCACACGTGGCAGCCGTACGGAAAGCTCGCCTCATTGAAGGTTTCGTCACTGAACGCGGCGAGCGGCCCGCGCAAGTCTTCCGGCAAGTCGTTGAGCTGTTGTGCCGCTGCGGCCACCTCGAACAAACTGACGGACTGATGGGTTCCGCTCGCGTTAAAGCGGCCATTGTCGAATTGAATCACGCTCGGATCGCTTTCCAGTAAACGCGCCGCAATGCGCGTTCCTTTAGCAATAATTTGTTTCGAGGCATTCCAGATCACCACGCTGCCCATGCGCATGCCACGCCCGGAATGCGTGCCGCCGCCGACCTGCACAATGTCGGTGTCGCCGGTAATCAGCCGCACGCTGTCAAACGGCACGCCCAGCCACTCGGTAACCAACTGCGCGAAGCTGGTTTCGTGGCCCTGGCCGTTGGAGATGGTGCCGAGAACCACGTCTACGCGGCCATCGGCGTGTACGGTGACTTCGGCACGCTCGCGCGGCGCGCCGGTCGCGGTATCGACGTAATTCGCCATGCCGATGCCACGACACTTGCCGCGTGTTTTTGCTTCAGCGCGGCGCGCGGCAAAGCCCGCCCAGTCGCCGAGTTGGAGCGATTTGTCCATCGCATCGTGATAATCACCACTGTCGTAATGCATGCCGAACGGATTGGTGTACGGCAGCTCTTGCGATTTAAGTAGATTGCGCCGCCGCAGGTCCACGCGATCAAAACCGAAATCCCGCGCGGCGATATCGATCAGCCGCTCCATCACGAACATCACTTCGGGCCGGCCCGAGCTGCGATAGGGACGCGTGGGCGTGGTGTTGCTCACCACCGCGCGCGCGCGAAAATGAGCGCACGGCATGCGATAAATGCTCGACATGATCTCCACGCCTTTTTGCAGCGGTGTGAAGCTGCCGGTGTGTCCGCCCGCGTTGCCGATGTTCGAGCCGCGCATGGCCAGAAAATTGCCTTCGGCGTCGAGCGCGAGTTCAGCCGTCACCGCCAGATCGCGCCCCTGAAAATCACTGACGAAGGCCTCGTGCCGCTCGCAGGTCCATTTCACCGGGCGCCCGATGCGGCGTGCGGCCCATGGCACGAGCGCGAATTCCGGGTAAATCATGCCGCGCGTGCCGAAATTGCCGCCCACGTCGTCCATCAGCACCCGCACCCTGGATTCATCGACATCGAGTATCAGCGCGAGGTCTTTTTTCATCCGCACCGAGCCGCCGCTGCCCGCATGCAGCGTGTAGCGCTGCGTTGCCGCGCCGTATTCGCCCACGGCGGCGCGCGGCTCCATCGGCACACCGGTGACACGCTGTATCCAGGTGTCGATTTTTGCGATATGCGCGGCGCGGGCGAAGGCGGATGCGGTGGCTTCTTTGGCACCCACTTCCGCATCCACGCACACATTCGATTTCGCTTCGGCCCACAAACGCGGCGCGTCCGGCTCGACGGCGGCGCGTGTTGCCGTTACGGCGGGCAGCACCTCGTAATCGACCTCAATCAGTTCCGCGCTGTCCTTGGCAATATCGACCGACTGCGCAATCACCATCGCAACGACTTCGCCGACATAGCGCACTTTCTCAATGGCCATCGAATAACACGGCGTTACAAACGGCCGCGTGCCGTCGGTGTTGACCAACTGCACTTCGGCCGGATGCAGGGTAAATACGTTGTACGGAATGTGCTTGATGTCGTCGGCGCGCAGGTCCGCGCCGGTGAGCACTGTAACCACACCGGGCAGCGCCAGCGCTTTGCGGCTGTCGATGCCGCGTATGCGTGCATGCGCGTGCGGCGAACGCAGCATGATCGCGTACACCTGCCGCGGCAGATTCACGTCATCGCTGAAGCGGCCTTTGCCGGTGATGAGGCGTAAATCTTCTTTGCGGCGGACGGGCTCTCCGATGAGGTTGCTTTTGGGGGCGAGAGACATGAGGTTCGTTTCCTGATTCCTGTTTCTTATTGGGCGGCCAACACAGCGCGTTTGGCCATTTCGATAACGCTGTGCGCGCGGTACTCGGCGCTGGCATGGATATCGGCGTTAAGGTTCTCGGCATTGAGGGTGATGCCGTCGAGGGCGGCAGGATCAAAGCGTTGTGCAAGCGCGGCTTCCGCTTTGGTAAAACGAAACACCGAGGGCGCGGCACCCGTCACCGCGACGCGCACGCCGTTGCCGGTCTTCGCCACGAACACGCCGACGATGGCAAAACGCGACGCGGGCTGGCGGTACTTGGCGTAAGCCGCCTTTTGCGGTATCGGAAAACGTACCGCCGTGATGATTTCACCCGCTTGCAGGGCGGTTTCGAACACGCCGGTAAAAAAATCGTCGGCGGCGATTTCACGCTGGTTGGTGATTACCGTCGCGCCTAATCCAACGACACCGGCGGGATAATCCGCTGCCGGGTCTGCGTTCGCCATCGAGCCGCCCAGCGTGCCGCGATTGCGCACCAGCGGATCACCAATGCCCTCGGCCAGATCGGCCAGCGCGGGCAGCGTGTTGCGGACTTCAGTGCTCGCCGCGACGGCGGCATGCGGCGTCATTGCGCCGATGACCAGGGCATCGCCCTCGCGCCGGATGCCCTTGATGTCTTGCAGCGCGCCGAGATCGACCAACGCCGAGTAACGATTCAAGCGCAGTTTCAAACTGGGAATGAGGCTCATGCCGCCTGCCAGCAATTTTTTATCACCCTTGGTTGCGAGCAGCGCGGCGGCTTCGTTCAGACTGGCGGGTCTGTGGTAGTCAAAATCGTACATGGGATAAGTGTTCCTTGAACGGATTAGCGTTAAGAATTTTTCATCGCGAGAGCGCCCGCCTGCACGGCGAGGACGATGTTGTGATAGCCGGTGCAACGGCAGATATTGCCTTCGAGTTGCTTACGCACGGTCTTTTCGTCGAGTTCAAAACCATTGCGGTTGACCATATCCACCGCCGACATAATCATGCCCGGCGTGCAATAGCCGCATTGCAGGCCGTGGTGCTCGCGAAACGCCTCCTGCATCGGATGCAGTTTGTCGCCCTCAGTGCCGCTCACCGCCAGCCCTTCAATGGTGACCACGTTCGCGTTCTGACATGCCAGCGCCAGCACGGTGCAGGACTTCACGCCTTTGCCGTTCAGATGCACGGTGCAGCAGCCGCACTGACTGGTGTCGCAACCCACATGGGTGCCGGTTAATTGTAAATGCTCGCGCAAAAACTGCACCAGCAACGTGCGTCCTTCGACGTTGCCGGTAACGGATTTTCCGTTGACCATCATTGCTACGGTTGGCATTTATAAGGCTCCTTTTGCGGCAGAGATACGAAACACTCGCGCGGCGGTGTCACCCAGAATCATCGCACTTTCGGCGGTGCCCACGCCGCAGCAGGATTGTATGAATTGCACCGGGTTGTGCTGCGCGTTGGCAAAGGGTTGATCGGTGCCCATCATCACTTTGGCACTGCCGGCCTTGTCGCATAAAAAGCGCAGCGTTTCCGTGTCGTACACCACCGAGTCAAAATACAGTTTGTTGAATTCTTCGACTGGATCAGCACGCCCCGAGGGGCTGGTGGCGTAACTGGCGCGCAGTCGTCCCAATGCCGTGGGCAGTGCCGCGCCACCGTGCGCGACCACCAGATTCATATCGG
>JAYVQD010000176.1:0-8648 GCA_043777275.1 Nitrosomonadales bacterium | reverse complement strand
ACCAAGCGTTCTGTTCTACTGATATCCTGTTCGGGGTCGAACATGGCCGCGCAGTAGCAGGAAGATAGTACGGCGTCGCGAAGAGGGTAGAACAGGTGCGTCTGCTCGCTTTCTTGCTCCGGCGGGAAGTGTTTGTTCAGTCCGCTAAGGGCATGCTTCCCGCGGAGGGACGCCGCAAAGGTTTTGAGCCAGTTTTCGTAACTTGGAATATTCCTCATCGTTAGATACTTGTTAATCGCACGGGTTAACGGATCCGCGGCGGAGATCAAAGCTTACCCTCCTGCGTTACATACTGCGCCCACCTTTCCATCATCTCGCGACGCGCGTCGAAGAAAGTGGATCTCATGTAAGCCGCCTCCGTTGCATCCTTTACGACATGGGCCAGTGCAGCTTCAGCAACTTCTCGAGGAAATTGGGTTTGTTCCGCACACCAAACACGGAAGCTGGATCGAAAGCCGTGAGCGGTTATCTTTACGCCCATGCGCTTGAGCGTCATCAGGAACACCATGTTGGAGAGCGATTTGCCCGAAATCGTGCCTGAGAACACGTAGCCTTTCAAATCGTCGCTTAGCCTTTGCGCTGACTGTAGTATTTCTAGGCAGCGCTCCGACAGCGGAACTTGATGCTCACGCCGGGCCTTCATGCGTGATGGGGGAATCGTCCAGACCCTTTTATCAAAATCGACTTCCTGCCACTTCGCCTGCAACGTCTCGTTCGTTCTTGTCGCGGTGAGAATGAGATACTCGAACGCCAGTTTGATAGGATCGCTCGCGCTCCATGTTTGCAATTTGGTGATGAACCGGGGCACATCTTTATAAGGTAGAGATGTATGGTGCTTCGGTTTGTCACTCTGCTTCGGAAGCGCGTTCCTCGCCGCCGAAATCTCATCGCTGGGACTGCTGGAGAGATGTCCGTTGCCTTTTGCCCAAAGGAGCACCGTGCCGATGCGCTGAAGCACCCTGCGCGCTGTCTCCGGTTTTTTGAGCCAAATCGGAGAGAGCGCGCGTACGATGTCTTCGCTACGTATATGGTCAACACGGCTCTCACCGAAGAAAGGGAAAGCGTACCGATTTAAGGTATTTATCCATTGACTGGCGTGCTTTTCGTTCTTCCAGGATAGAGCGTGAGTCTTATGCACCGCATCCGCTGCTTTCTTGAACGAGGGTGCCGGGGCATTAGCCTTGTTCCGTACCGCAAACGGATCCCCACCGTCCCGAGCGATCTTACGATATTGAAAGGCCTTTTCGCGGGCTTCCTTGAGGGACACAGTAGGCCAACTCCCAAGCCCCATGTCTCGGCGCTTTTTGTGAATCATCGTTCGCAGAATCCAAGTCCGAGCTTTGTTTTTGGTCACTTGCATCAGCAGACCGTCGCCGTCAGCGTATAGACCAGGGATTAATCCGCGGATACCACGGTCCGATAACCGCATTCGTTTTCGCGCAGCCATATGCGGTCAATGCCTCTTTATTTATCCATCAATTTAACCATCATTTTAGCGCGGAACCGAGCGGAATTTGCCGGAACATAACAGACGAGTTCAGAGGAGTTTCTCGAGGGGAAATCGGAACTTTCTATAGTGTGGTTAGGCGGACTCCCTCTCCGCCACCCATACACGTGTCGATTTTGCGTTCGCACACGGCGCCGCGCGGGAAAATCATTGAGGTTACGATGCAGCGGTTGTTGACCATTCTGGGGCCGATTCCTTTCATGGCGTTGGCCATCGTCGCAGCCGGATGCGCCATGGGCGTTGCGATATTCGTTTATCAATGGCTGAATGCCTGCATCGCAGGCGTTACTTCGTTGCTGCGCTACCCCTTGCTCGGCGTGGTGATAGTGACGAGTTATTTCGCGTACGGACTGTCGCTTTTGCTGATCGCGCCGGCGATCAATTTTGTATTGGGCGGCCGCTTGCAGCCTTATCGGGGCTCCGCTGTGTCGCTGGCGGCGATGCGCTGGTATGTGCATTGCACGATGACGCTGGTAGTGCGTTACTCGTTTCTGGAATTTGTCACGCCGTCTGCCTTTGCAACCTTGTATTACCGCTTGATGGGCATGAAAATCGGCAACAATGTGGCGATCAATTCAACCGCCATTGCGGATCCTTCATTGATTACCATGGAAGACAACGTCACCATCGGCGGCTCCGCCAGCGTGCTGGCGCATTACGCGCAGGGCGGTTATCTGGTGATTGCGCCGGTCATTATCCGCCGTGGCGCCACCATCGGCCTGCGCGCCGTGGTGATGGGCGGCGTCGAGGTGGGTGAAAAAGCCAAGGTGCTGGCGAGCTCATTTGTGTTGCCCAACACCAAAATTCCCGCGGGCGAAACCTGGGCGGGCATTCCGGCGCAGCGTATTGAACTGGATCGTTCAAAGCCCGCGCGTGCTGACGCTGACGTCACTTGATGGTCTGAGTGAGCAGGTCGCGCCGTGTTTGCCATTCCAGACTTTCAAACTATAGCCATACGCGTGCTGCTGATCGCGGGTAGTCTGTTTCTGTGGTTCCTCACGCAAAAAATGATCGGTGCGCGGCGTTTGGTAGATGGTGCAATTTACGACCACTTGCATGTCGTTACCGCGCATTGGAACGCCTGGTTGAATCAAAATCCCAGGCCCGCCAACGCGATGCTGATCGCCAGTTCGTTTTGTGTGGATGCGGTCACGCTGTTCGTGTTGTTTTACGCGGTGTTGGGGCCGTCGTTCATGCCTTTTTGGGGCCTGTTCGGCTTGTTCGCACTACGGCAATTGAGTCAGGCGTCGGTGGCCTTGCCAGTACCGCCGGGAATTATCTGGCGTGATCCGGGTGTGCCGTCGCTGTTTGTGACCTATGGCGTGGGTACGGATTTCTTTTTTTCCGGCCATACCGCGCTGGCGGTTTACGGCGCGATGCAACTCTCGGCGTTGCACATTCCGGTGCTGACGATTCTGGGCGCGGTCATCGCGGTGTTGCAGGTGATCGCAGTGGTCGTGCTGCGCGCGCACTGGACGATGGATGTGCTGGCGGGCTTGTTCGCGGCGCTGACCGTCGGGTTGCTGGTGTTGTAATTACTCGCGGAACGACGCGTCCATCGCATCGAGCTTATGCAGCAGCGCAGGCCACTCAAGCTGGCCGTGTCTTTGTTGTTTATGACGGCTGCCGCCGGATTGATAAGCGCCCCAGGTTTTGTCGATCACCTCGTCGGATAGTCTTGTAACTTGTTGATTACAAGACAAAAACATAACTTGCGGATCGCAAGCGCGCTTTAACCAGAACATATTATTGAAGCACTGTGGAATGTTTGCGCCGCAAGTAAGCAAGCCGTGGTTGCGCAGAATCATCACATTGTTTTGGCCCAGGTCGCGCACCATGCGCTCGCGCTCGTCCATGGCCACGATGCTTTCGTAGTCGTGATACGACACGCCTTTGACCCAGCGCATCGACATCTGCGCGATGGGCAACAGGCCGCACTGCATTGAAGCGACGGTCATGCCGGTCAACGTGTGGGTGTGGATGATGCAATCGACGTCGTGCCGCGCTTTGTGGATTGCGCCATGAATGATGTAACCCGAGCGGTTGACCTCGTAGCCTTTGGACGGGTTGAACAGAATGTTGCCGTCGATGTCGATGCGGATCATGCACGAGGCGGTCATCTGGTCGTAAAAAATTCCGTAGGGGTTAATCAGAAATTCGTTTTGCGTGCCGCGCACGCGCGCGGTGATGTGATTGGAAATATGGTCGCTCATGCCGTAGAGATCAATCAATCGGTAACAAGCTGCGAGGTTGACGCGCGTCTCCCATTCTTCTGCGCTGACGTGATCGCGGACGGACATTTTGGGTTGGATGAAGGGCGTGACCATGTTGTTTATCCTGCGTAAGGTGTTTTGACGACGCGCCCGCTGGCTTCAACGTACCAGCGCTCTGATGTGAATGATTTGTCGTTGAGGCGCGCGTGCATCCAGTCCGCCACCAGCGTTTGCGGATGCGGGCCGAGGTTGGCCGAGGGCACATTGCCTACCGAGTGGCGTGAGTCCTGATACACCACCAGTTGCTTCGGGCATTGCAGCGTTTGCAGCAGGCGTTCGGTGTGTTCCAGCGGGCTTAGTTCGTCGGCTTCGCCGGCAACGCAGAGATACGGCACGCGAATTTTTTCAGCGTGCCCTTCCCACGTCAGCGTTTTGCAGAATGCGTTGAATTTGCCTTCGTCGGTGTAGCCCGACATATACATGAAGCGGCGTTTGAAGGTGGGCGAGGCTTCCTCAAAGATCGTATGGCACGTGGGTTCCAGGCAAGTTGCACTGACCGCGCAGGCGCGAAAGCGCGGTTCATGGGCTGCGGCCAGGGTGCCGAAGAACGAGCCGAAGCTGTTGCCGGCAACGGCGATACGCTGCGGATCGAGTTCGGGGCGCGCCGCCATCCAGTCCATCACGGCAGTCGCGGCAGTGGCCCAGTTCGGCACGCTGACGTGGATGCCGTTGACCGCGCTTTCGTACTGGCCGGGGCCTTCCAGCGCCAATACCGCGATGCCGCGCGCGAGCCAGCGGTCGCCGTAGAGGGCGACATTGGCTTCCTTGAAACCGTCCATGCCGGGGATCGACCACACCGCGGGTAACTTGCCTCCCGTGTAACCGGGCGGCAAATGCAACCAGCCGGGGAGGGCTTTGCCTTGAAACGGCACCCACGCGGCTTCAACGTGATGGTCCGCCAGCGCACCGTAACGCGAATAACATTCACGCTTGGCAGCGTTGAGCGCGAGATTTTTTTCGTTGTTCTCATCGTGCGGCCATTGCGACGCGGCATAATGAATCGCGGCGTAGAAATAATTGTTGCGCGCGGTAACATGGTCACCAGCATCTTCGGCAGCGCGTGCTTTGGCTTCACGGCGGCGCGCGGCGGTTTCAAACGCGGGCGAGATATCGGCATATTTTTTCACGCGCTCGCGGATGCCGGCAAAATCGGCGTTAGCCTCGGGGCCGCATGGCGTGTTGTAGCTGATCGTGCGCGGTTGATCCCAATCAACGCCGACCGAGCGGATGGTGTTGTCGAGCAGCCAGCGTTGCTCGGTCCAGCGGCGTGTGACGATGCGGGGGTGCATGTTGTTCATAAGGATATAAATTGTAAGTATTTGTTTTTAAATGATATTTTTATTAAAACAATTGGGCGCCATTCGCCGGACGCGTCGCTTGCGATGATCGTCGATAATGTAGCTGATTTCATGTAAGGGAGATTCATCGATGGATTTGCAGTTGCAGGGACAATGCGCGTTGGTCACTGGCGCGAGTCAGGGCATAGGCCGCGCGATTGCGCGTGGCCTTGCGCGTGAAGGCGTGAAAGTCGCGGCGGTAGCACGGCGCAAGCCGTTACTCGACGAGCTCGCAGCGGAAATTGTCAGCGCGGGCGGCGTCGCGCCGGTGTTGATCGAAGCGGATTTCTATCCGGAAAATGCGTCCGAAGCGGTGGCTGCACGGGCGCTGGAGGCAATGGGTCGTGTGGATATTTTAATCAACGCCGCAGGCGGCAGCCGCCCGATTACATTCGATGCGACCAAGGCGCAGTGGCACGAAGGCATGACGCTGAATTTCTGGCGCATCCGCGAGCTCACGCATGCGATTGTGCCGTCGATGAAGAAAAATAATTTTGGCCGTATCGTAAATCTCACCGGTACCTCGGAACCCAAAATACTCAACGCGGCATTCAGCGCCAAGGCCGCGCTGCATGTGTGGGCGAAGGGGCTGTCGCGCGAGGTGGCGCCTCACGGCATAACGATTAACTCGTTGCAGCCAGGGCGCATACGCAGCGAACAGATCGACAAGCGTTTTCCCACGGATGAAGCGCGCCGTGAATTCTCGCAAGCGGAAATTCCCGCAGGCCGTTTCGGCGCGGTAGATGAAATCGGCAATCTGGCGATTTTTCTGGCGTCACCGCTGGCGGGGTATGTCACGGGTACGGTGATTCCAGTGGACGGAGGCATGAGCCGGTTTGCGTTCTGAGTCGGCGATGGCTGTGCCCGGAGCAGAACAAATCGAGCGCGATGCGCAAGCCGTGTTCGACGTGGTGTGTGGTGGCGGGATCGCCTTGATCCCGTTGGATGTCGCGTACGCGCTGGTGGCAGCGACACCCGAGGCGGTCAAGCGCATCTATGCCGCCAAGGGGCGCGACGCCAGCAAACCCATGGGTATTGTCGGCGGATTGCCGGCGCATGATGCGCTGCACGATATCAGCGACGCCAAGCGCGCGATGATACGCGCAGTGACGGTGGCCCATGATCTGCCGCTGTCGGTGGTTGCACCCTATCGGCGGGATCACGCGTATTTGCGAGAACTCGATGCCGATGTGCTGCGACAAAGCACACGCGATGGTACTCTGAATCTGTTGTTAAACGCCGGCGCCCTCAGAACCTGCCTTGCCGAATTGTGCTGGAAGCATAATGCGCCCATGGTGGGCACGTCGGCCAATGTCTCCATGGCAGGGAGCTGTTACATCACGACGGACATGCATCGCGGCATTCTGGAAATTTGCGACCGGGTGGTTGACTATGGCTTGTCCAAGTATCACAACACAGCGGGGCTATCCAGCACGATTGTCGATTTTGGCAACATGCGTGTGGTGCGGCGCGGCGCGTGTTTCGAACGTATCCGCGCCGTATTGCGCGAGGAATTCAACGTGATCGTCAAGTAGGCGCACACACGGGATTTTAAAAAACCGTGTCTTGGGATACACTACCAGCCTGAGTCCCAGGCACGGCAGAAATTTCTTTCTGGCCCGCGACAGTGCGGACGATTAGCGCAATGGATATTATGCCGGATCAAGTATTCTCAAAAACGCTGAAAGGTATCGACGCCGCGCGCAGCGGCGGGGGAATATCTCCCTTGCTCCGGAAGGTGTTGCGGCTGGTCGACGGCGCGAAGTCCGTTGCGGTATTGGGCGCCGCCGCCACGTCATCCGGTGTATCGGAGGCTGATTTCGGCGCCGCGCTGACAGAACTGCAGAAATCGGGCTACGTGCGTCCTGTGGAGCGTTCATCTGCGGCTACTGCAACGAGCAACGTGTCAGCCGAGGCTGAAAACCAGTTGTTGCTTACGCTCGATTTCACCAAGAAGGCACACGATCATCAGCAGAAGGCCGCGGCAGCCTCCGTTGCCACGGCCGCTGCCGGTTCGAGCGCATCCCGGGGTGCGGCGTCTGCTGCGTCCGCGCCATCGTCGGCGGCTGCCGTGCCTGCGGATGGACAAGACCACGAAGCGCTCGCGCGCGAGGCACGCGCAGCGCGCCTGAAGCTCGAGGCAGAAATACGCCAGAAGCTGGTCATCGCGTTACAGCCTCGTATCGAAGAAGAGTTGCGTAATCGGCTTCGCCCAAAACTTGAGGAAGAGCTGCGTCCCAAGTTAATTGCCGCGCTGCGGCCGGGTTTGGAAGCGGAGATACGCACGACATTGGTTAAGGAGCTTACGCCAAGAATTGAGCTGGAACTCAAGGCCCGATTTGCTAAATCCATGGCTGCCCAGAAGACCGCCGCGGACGAACAGGCTGCCAAGGAAGTAGAGCTGGTTGCGCCCGCCGCTGCGGTTGACGCTCCTGTCCCTGCTGTCGATAGCGGTTCCGATCGCGTGCTGGCGAGCATGAGCGTGCCGGTATTCAGCGCGGACAAGACTGGCGTGTGCACCTATATGAGCCCTGCCTGGGCGCAGTTTTCCGGATATGCGGCGGATGAAACTGTCGGCAAGCAGTTGATCGATTTTTTTGACGTCAAGAACCGGCGTGCGATTACCGCCATGCTGGTGGGTGTCAGCAACGGTACCGCGCTCCGCTTCGAACAGCAGGGGGCGTTGGCGCGCAAGGATGGCGAACCACGCTGGGTCGAACTCCGCGCGGCGCCGCTGTACTCATCGAGCGGTGAGGTCCATGGCGTATGTGGCGCCGTGAGCGACGCGGCAGAATCGCGGCGCATCATGGAGCAGGGTGAAGCCGACGGTGTCAGACTGCTGCTGCTGGTCGATCAGATCGACACCGGTGTGATGCTCGAAGATCGCGAAGGCAATATCCAGCAGGTGAATCCCGCGCTTTGCGCGCTGTTATCGGTGGAGGCTGCGCCCTACTCGCTGGAAGGGCTTCCGGTGAGCGAGCTCCTTGAGCAAGTATCACAGGGATTCATCGGGCCCGAGGGGTTCTTGCGCCGTGTGGCTGACATGCGGCGCGAGGGTGACGATGTGAAAGGCGAGTCGTTTATCCTGGCGGATGGCCGCGTTATTGAGCAGGATTATCTGGCGGTTGCGGTGGGCGAGGAGACCGTGGGCCGAGTCTGGTTGTTCCGCGAGGTGCGCAGGAGTTCCGAGAGGGACGCGCGCGCGTCGTGAGCGTAATCTGTTCAAACGACGGGTAGCGGTGAATAGTCACAGCAGCATTTTTACGGCATTTCTCGAAAAAAAGACAAGAGCGCCCCGGTATTGTATTCTTTAGCCATGAATAATCCCTTTTTCGAATCCATCCTGGCGTTATTTGAGGCGTGCGGCGCGAGGCAGATCGCTCAATGACGCTACACGTGCTGGTGATTGATGACTCCGAGGATTTCCGGCTGCTGGTGGGCCAGTACATCGCGGTCGAATGGCCCGACGCCGAGATTACCGAATGGGATCCGGTAACGCAGGGCGATATCGATGACAACCATGACCTGTCG
>JAYVQD010000175.1:0-8654 GCA_043777275.1 Nitrosomonadales bacterium | reverse complement strand
GATAAATAATATCAATAATGCATAAAACGACGCGCAAGCCCCTTCTAAGTTCGTCGGCTCATCGATTATTCAGGTCAAGTCCGACAGGCTGCTAGACGCAAAAGCGTGCGTGCGCGCTGCGCCGACGAAGGTGCGAAGCGGGCTGCGGCGTTACTTGAAATGCGCGAAATAGTGCGCCAGATCGGCCAACTCCCCGTCTTTCACGCCGAACAGTGTGGCCGACATGATGGTGTCACGCCCCGCGCCGGCGTGATCGCGGAACTGCTTCATGCTGTTCAGCAAAAAGACCTCATGCTGCCCGGCCAGACGGGGAATCTGTGCGCGTCCGCTGTAGTCGGGCAAATGGCAGGTGCCGCACAGCAACTTTTGCGATAAAGCTTTGCCGCGTTGCACGCTTTGCACGTTCACTGGGTTAGCGGCGACGGCGGTAGCGGCGGGGGTTTGATCCGCGAAGTAGCGGGCCAGTACCACCAACTCAGCGTCGTTCATTTTGTCGAACAGCCCCTTCATTTGCGCGATGTCGCGCAAGCCTTCCCGAATCAGCACCATCTGGTTTTCAAGAAACACTTGGGGCTGGCCGGCCAGCGACGGAATCTGCGGGATTTGCGAATTGCCCTGCGGGCCGTGGCACGTCACGCACAGCGCCAGTTGCGACGGCGGCGGGATCTGCTGGGTCTGTTGTGCCTGTTGTGCGAATAAGGCCGGACTCAGAAAAAAAAGCAGGGCCGCTGCCGCGGCCCTGCTGGTCAGACTGAGGTGCTTTGCCCTATGACTACTATGACTATTAGGGCCTTGCATAGGAGATGCGGTAGATCGCGCCCAGTTGCTCGTCGGAGAGCAGGAGGGAGCCATCGGGCATTTGCAGCAGGTAGGTCGGGCGGCCCCAGAAAGCCTGCGTCTGCGGATTCAGAAAGCCGGTGACGAACGGCGTTACTTTGGCGTTCCTGCCGTCGGCGTC
Source organism: Nitrosomonadales bacterium (assembly GCA_043777275.1). Lineage (GTDB taxonomy): Bacteria > Pseudomonadota > Gammaproteobacteria > Burkholderiales > SG8-41 > UBA5216. The sequence goes on along the minus strand of JAYVQD010000175.1, from coordinate 7,696 downwards.
GGCTTTCACCATCACCACGTCATAGCCGTTCTTGACGGTGCGGTTCCATGAACCCTTGCGCGCCACAAACATGGCGTTCCTGTACTCGGCGGGGAACATGTTGCCGGTGTAGAACTGCAGGCCCATCACCGCCGCATGGCCACCCATTTGCTGCGCCGCCGGGGTTACGCCGTCGCAGGGGTTGGCTTTCTTGATATCTTGATCTGGCAGGACGCCGTTATGGCAGTAGGGGAAGCCAAAGTTCTGGCCGGTTTTGCTCAAGCGGTTGAGCGAATCTTCAGGACTGTCGTCACCCATCCAGTCGCGACTGTGATTGGTAAACCACAGTTCCTTGGTGACGGGGTGCCAGTCAAAGCCCAGGGTGTTGCGCACGCCGGTGGCGATGACTTCCATGCCTGATCCATCCGGGTTATAGCGGCGAATCTGCGCGTACTCCGGGCCGGGCAACACGCAGATGTTGCAAGGCGCGCCAAACGGCACGTAGAGCTTGCCGTCCGGGCCGAAGCGCAGGTATTTCCAGTTGTGATGCTGCTCCTTGGGCAGATTGAAGACGGCGGTCATGTCCACCGGCTGCACAGCAGGGTTGCTTTCAATGCCGTCGTAACGCAACACCTTGTCGATGGCCATCACGTAGAGCGAACCCTTGTGCATGGCGGTGGCGGGCTGGTTCAGCTTGTCCACCAACACCCGGCTGGTGCGCTTGCCACCGCTGTCGGTGATCTCATACACCCGGCCCAGGCCGCGGGTGCCGGCGTAGATCTTGCCGCTGTCGCCGCGCGACATGGCGCGAACGCCGGGCGTGCCCTCTGACCACAGCTCAACCTTGAACCCAGGCGGCAGTTTCAGGTTATTCAGGGGAATATCGGCGGCGGGTGTGACCGTCAGCTTGCCGGCATGGGGCGCCAGCGGGGAGCTGGCTTGGGCAGTGCTGCGGCCTTGCTGCCACGCAGGGGCGGCGGCAGCGGGCGCGGGCGCCTGGGCTGCGGGCGGCGCTGTCTGGCAGCCGCTAAGGATCAGCAGGGCAAGCGCACCTGAAAGCGCTACTTTTTTCATCATGGGAGACACTCCGTGGTGGTGAATGGCGGTGAGGATGGGGATCGGGAAGGTTCGGCTGCGGGGGCATGGGGCATGGGGCATGGGGCATGGATTTTAAACACGCTTTTTTACCCACCGGCAATTTATCCCCAGCCGGTCGCGCCGTCAATCGCTCTTTAGAATTCGCACGGTTACGCCCAGGCTACAATGCGCAATGCGTTCAAACACCTTTGCATGTATGGGTCTAACCATGAAACTCCCCGCCACTGAAATCCGCGACAACATGCACATCGATTGGGATGTGCCGATCACCATGGACGACGGCTTGATACTACGTGCCGATGTGTTCCGCCCTATAGGACGCGAACGCTATCCGGTGATTTTGAGTTACGGCCCTTACGCCAAGGGTCTCGCGTTTCAGGAGGGTTATCCGTCGGCGTGGAATCGCATGGTGGCCGAGCATCCCGATGTCGCGTACGGCTCCAGCAACCTGTATCAAAGTTGGGAAGTGGTCGATCCTGAAAAATGGGTGCCGCACGGCTACGCCTGCGTGCGCGTGGATTCGCGCGGCGCCGGGCGCTCGCCGGGGTTTGTCGATCCGTTCTCGCCGCGCGAGACCCGCGATTTTTATGAATGCATCGAATGGGCCGGCGTGCAACCGTGGTCGAGCGGCAAGGTGGGGCTGAACGGTATTTCGTACTACGGCATCAACCAGTGGCATGTGGCCTCGCTGCAACCGCCGCATCTGGCCGCGATGTGCATCTGGGAGGGTGCGGCGGATTGGTACCGCGACATGACGCACCACGGCGGCATCGTCTGCACCTTCTGGGCGAACTGGTACGACATGCAGGTGAAGACCGTGCAGTATGGCCTCGGTGAACGCGGCCCGAAGAGCCGCGTCAACGGCACGCTGGTATGCGGCGACGAAACGTATTCGGATAAGCAGTTGCAGAATGCCCGCGTGGAATTCGGCGACGACATCCTCGCCCATCCGCTCGACGACGACTACCATCGCGCGCGCTCGCCGAAATGGGAAAACATCACCGTGCCTTTTTTGTCCACCGCCAACTGGGGCGGACAGGGCCTGCATCCGCGCGGCAATTTTGAAGGCTTTGTGCGTGCCGCGTCCAAGGAAAAATGGCTCGAAGCGCACGGCATCGAACACTGGACGCATTTTTACACCGACTACGGCCGGGAGCTGCAAAAACGCTTTTTCGATTTCTATTTGAAAGGGGAGAAAAACGGCTGGGGCGAGCAACCCAAGGTGCAGTTGCAGGTGCGGCATGTGGATCGTTTTGTCGAACGCATGGAGAACGAATGGCCGATGGCGCGCACGCAGTGGACAAAACTTCATCTGCACCCGGTTGATAATTCCCTGCGGCGCGATGCGGCAACGAGCAACGCCGCGCTCACCTACGACGCCATGGGCGAAGGCGTGACCTTCGTTTCCGCGCCCGTGGATGCGCCAACCGAAATCACCGGCCCAATTGCCGCGCGGTTATTCGTTTCGTCATCCACAAGCGACGCGGATATATTCGTGATCTTGCGCGTGTTCACGCCCGACCTGCGCGAAGTCACCTTCATGGGCGCGATTGACCCGCACACGCCCGTCGCCCAAGGCTGGCTGCGCGCCTCGCATCGCAAGCTCGACGAGAAATTGTCGCTGCCGTACCGCCCGTATCACACACACGACGAAGCGCAACCATTGAAACCCAATGAAGTGGTGCAACTCGACATCGAACTGTGGCCCACGTCCATCGTGGCGCCCGCCGGGCACCGTATCGCACTCACCGTGCGTGGACGCGATTACGAATTCGCCAAATCCACCGGCGCTCGGCTGTCGAATTTCAAGAATGAGTTACTCGGCTGCGGGCCGTTTCTGCACAACGATCCGCGCGACCGGCCTGCCGCGATTTTCGATGCCAAGAACACGCTGCACTTCGGCGCGGGGCGCGAGGCGTTTGTGTTGCTGCCTATTGTGCCGAAGCGCTGAAAACCTGTCCCGGTATCAAGCATCCACCAGCCGGCTCACCCCATTCTCCACCACAAAACTTCTGCGCGTCGTCATACGTCCGTCGGGCACCGTCACCTTGTCGAGCACCTGATAATCCGCCTGCCAGCGTTCGGGCGTCACCACGTGCCGGACATAGCCGCGCTGGCCGTTGTAGAACTGGATGTGCGGGTCCTGCTGCATCAGCGCCTTGAAGCGGGCGTTGATATCAAAGCCGTCACCCAGCGATGAAATCGACGTCGCCACGAACTCCACGCCGAGGGTTGCCGATTTTTCATCGGCGAAATTTTTCTTAAGCTCGCCCGCGCAGTTGAAATGCACATCGCCGTCGACCACCACCAGATTGCGCAGCTTGGCATTCTCGACTGCGGCAAACAGCCGGTCACGCGCCGCCACCGCGCCATCCCACTTGTCCATGCTGGGCGCGAAGATGTTCGGATCGGGATCGCGATCCGCGCGCAGCATCGGCACTTGCTGTGCCAGCAGCGTCCAGCGCGCGCCTGAACCCCGAAAACTGTCGTACAGCCAGCGTTCCTGCGTGTCACCCAGCATGGTGCGATGCGGTTCGAGTGCTTCGGCGCAATTCGCCTTGACGCCATCACCGCATGGCTGATCCGAGCGATATTGCCGTGTGTCGAGCACATTCATTGCCAGCAGATCACCAACTATGAAACGGCGATAGGCAAGTATGTCGGGGCCGCTGGGCATCTGCGCACGGCGCAGCGGCATGTGCTCGTACCACGCCTGAAACGCCGCTGCGCGCCGTAGTAAAAACAGCTCGCGCGGCGTGTTCTCTTCAGAAATATCGCCGGCCCAGTTGTTATCGACCTCGTGGTCGTCAAAGCTCATGACGAAAGGCACCGAGGCATGCGCGGCCTGCAAGTCGGCGTCGAGCTGATGCAGGCTGTAACGATGCCGATAGTCGTCCAGCGTATAACATTCATCGGGCTCACCAGGCATCACGCGTACCACCGGATACGGCAACCCACCAGGGCGCACGGTGCGATATTCGTAGATGTAGTCGCCGTAGTGGTAAACAAAATCAAAACGCTCGGCGGCGATGTGCCGGTATGCCGTGAAAAAACCCGCTTCGTAACGCTGACAGCCGGCCACCGCAAAACGCAATCGCGCCAGCGGCGCGCCCGCGCGCGGCAAGGTGCGCGCGCGGCCCACGACGCTGCGTTCTCCGCCCACGGTGAACTGATAAAAATAATCACGTGCGGGTTCGAGCCCCGCCATTTCCACATGCACCGCGTGCCCCAGTTCGGGATGCGCGATGGCCTTGCCTTGTTGCACGGTTTTTTGCATGCGCTCGTCACCCGCCACCACCCATTCGACTTCGACCTGTTTTTTCGGCATGCCGCTGCCACGCTCCAGCGGCTTGGGCGCGAGCTTGGTCCACAGCACGAAACCGTCGGGCGCCGGATCCCCGGACGCCACGCCGAGTGAGAACGGATTCGACGCAAACATTGGGTTGCCCCAGACGGCGCGTGGGAACAAACCGCCGCTCGCCGTCACCAGCGCCGCAGCGCCCAGACCGCGCAGCAGATCGCGGCGATTCATCGTGGCAAAGTCGTCTACGTTTAAGCGCCTGGAAAAGCGAGTGGGCATCGCATGCTCCTGATGTTTTGTTCGGCGCGAATCAGTATCCTGGAATGGCATGACGATCATATGATCGCAGCAACGCTTTTTCCGTCAGTTATCAGCAAGATAAAATATTCAATAAAAACAAATATTTACCATCATGCCGCCGCTGTGGCTGGCTGCGGATGCGCCTCGCGTATCGGCAAATTCACCAGCGCCGCCAAACTCGCCAGGGCAATATCCGCATACCACATCCATTGATAACTACCCGTGCTGTCAATCGCAATACCCCCCAGCCACGCACCGAAGAAGCCGCCAATCTGGTGTGACAACAGTGTCAGGCCAAACAGTGTGGCGAGATAGCGCGCGCCGAAAAGTTTGCCGACGAGTCCGGCGGTCGGCGGCACGGTTGCGAGCCATGTGAGGCCCAGCACTGCGCCGAAAATATAAAACGTCATTGCGGTTTTGGGTGCTATTAAAAACACCGCGACTGCCACCGCGCGCGCGCCGTACACCCAAAACAGCAGCATCTTCATACGATGCTTTTGCGCGAGCCAGCCTACGCTCAAGCTGCCCGCGATGTTCGCAATGCCGATAATCGCCAGCGCACCCGCCGACACCGACGCAGGCAATCCACACAAGCCTACTTCACCCGGCAGATGCGTCACCAGAAACGCGATGTGAAAACCGCAGGTGAAAAACCCGGCGTGCAGGCACCAGTAGCTGCGATCCTGAAACGCAACTTGGATTTGTTCCTTCAAAGTTATTTCTACGGGCGCGCCCGCCACCGGTGCCGTAAGTGCTTTGTTGCCGAGCTTGAACGCCAGTGGAATCGTGGCAAGGCACGCCGCTGCCAACGCAAACATCGCACTCACCCAGCCGAACGCCGCAATCAGCGCCTGCGACAGCGGCGCAAAAACAAATTGCCCGAATGAGCCGCCCGCGTTGATAAAGCCCGATGCAAACGCGCGCTTTTCGACGGGCAAGCGTTGCGCTGCCGAACCGATCAATATCGAGAAACTGCCCGCACCGGCGCCCGCCGCCGTGAGTATGCCGAGCATCAGCACCAGGCCGAAGCCGCTCGCCATGAAAGGAGTAGCGGCCAACCCCAGCGCCATCATCACCGCGCCAATAACTATAATGCGCACCGTGCCCGCGCGATCGAGCAGCGCGCCGAAAATCGGCTGCGCCGCGCCCCACACAAACTGACCCACCGCCAGCGCGAAGCTGATGGTGACGATGCCCAAACCCGTGGAGGTATTGAGCGGCGACACAAACAGGCCGAGCGACTGGCGCACGCCCATGGTAATCATCAGAATCGCGGAGGCGCACAACACCAGCACCCAATAGGCGCGCCCGTCTTTTGTCATGGCCATGGCGGTAAAGCCCCTGTTTCGGTAGCCATGCCACGCATGGCCCGTTCACCTTAGCCCACTTAGCGGACGGTCGCAACCGCAAACTGGCGCACGCGAATTGAGTGCTAAAATTCTGTCATCCCCCTTCGTAACATTCGTAACATTCAGGAGCCCACATGCCTATCGGTAAACTCGATCACTTTTCCATTCGCACGCTCGACGTTGAAGCCTCGCGCCAGTTCTACACCAACATCATGGGCTTCACCGAAGGCTTTCGTCCGCCGTTTAATTTTCCGGGTCTGTGGATGTATAACGGCCCGCAATATCCCGAGACCAACGGCGTGGTGCATATCATCGGCATCGATCTCGCAAATCCGGAAGGCCTGAAGGAATACCTCGGCGACCGTGATCTTTCTACGTTGAACGGTACCGGCACGGTGGATCACATCGCGTTTATCGCCACCAACCTGCCCGACATGCGCGCGCGGCTCGCCAAACACAAGGTCGCGTTTCGCGAGCGCACCATTCCGTCGCTTGGCATTCATCAAGTGTTTTTTGAAGACCCGAGCCAGGTCACGATTGAACTGAATTACCCGGCGGCTGAAGCGCAGCAGGCAGCGTAACCCAACATCAATGTAAGTATTTGTTTTTATTCATTATTTTAAATAGGCCTCTTTATGAAAATCGGATTCATCGGCATCGGCACCATGGGCGGCCACATGGCTTACAACCTGTGCAAAGCGGAATATGAAGTCTCGGTCAACGACCTGAATCGTGATCTGTCCAAGCGCCACATTGAAGTCGGTGCAACCTGGGCCGATTCGGTAAAAGACATCGCGCAAAACAACCAGGTCATCATGACCTCGCTGCCAGGCCCGAAAGAAGTACAGGATGTCGCGCTGCGCGCCGACGGTTTGCTCGCGAACATGAAGCCGGGCACGGTGTGGTTTGATCTGTCGACCAACTCGGTGACGGTGGTGCGCGCGCTGCACGCCGAGTTCAAGAAAAAGGGCATACACATGCTCGATGCGCCGGTGAGTGGCGGCCCCAAGGGCGCGAAATCCGGCAAGATGGCGCTGCTGGTCGGCGGCGATAAAGCGGTGTTTGAAAAATACCGCAAAGTGCTGGATGCCATCGGCGACCAGATTTTTTACATCGGTAACAGCGGCGACGGCACCGTCGCCAAACTGGTGCATAACTGCGCGGGCTACGCGGTGCAATCGGCGATTTCCGAGTTGATGACCATGGGTGTCAAAGCCGGTGTTGAACCGGTGGCGCTGTGGGCGGCGATACGCCAATGTTCACTGGGGCGCGTGCGCACCTTTGACCGCATGGGCAACCAGTTCATGCAGCACAAATTTGATCCGCCCGATTTTGCGTTAAAGCTCGCGCACAAGGACGTGACGCTCGCCACCGAACTCGCGCGCGAAATCGGCGTGCCGATGAAAATCGCCAACCTCACCCACTGCGAAATGACCGAAGCGCTTAATCGCGGTTGGGGGCATCTGGATTCACGCTCGTTCCTGATGCTGCAAAAAGAACGCGCGGGTGTCGAAATCAAAGTGTCAGCAGAGGCGATCCAGGCGGTGCTGGACCGCGACGGTTAATCGGCGGTCTCTATTCAGCCCCTATGAAAATGCTTGAAAATTCGTGTCGCCAAATTGTTTTGGCATTCAGGTTTCATAGGGAAATATGCTTTCGCCCGAAATTT
>JAYVQD010000174.1:0-2244 GCA_043777275.1 Nitrosomonadales bacterium | reverse complement strand
TGGATCGGCATCGGACGCATGGGCTACGCCATGGCGGAGCGCCTCGCCAAAGCAGGCTGCGATATTTCGGTGTGGAACCGCACCCGATCCAAGGCCGAGCCGCTGGCGAAATCCGGTGCCAAGGTGGTGGATAACCTCTCCGATCTGGCGGGCTGCGATATCGTGTTCACCATGGTGTCCACCGGCAAGGACGTGAAAGAAGTGTTGTTCGGGCCGAACGGGGTGATGTCCAAAGGCGGCGCCCCGAAAATCGTGGTGGACAGCACCTCGATCTCGCTCGAAGAATCCGCCGAGATACGCCAAAAGCTCGGCGAGAAAAACATAAAAATGCTCGCCTCGCCGGTGTCGGGCAACGCCAAAGTCATCAAGGCGGGCAAGCTCACCGTAGTGGCGTCGGGGCCGAAGGATGCTTTCGATGCGGTGTCACCTTATCTCGAAGCGATTGGTCGCGGCGTTTCCTATGTCGGCGACGGTGAGCTGTCGCGTATCGCGAAAATTTGTCACAACGTGATGCTCGGCGTGGTGATTCAGAACCTGTGCGAGATTACCGTGCTGGCCGAGAAGGCCGGCATGCAGCGCCATGCATTTCTGGATTTTCTGAACAAGAGTGTGATGGGTTCGATGTTCACCGCGTATAAAACGCCTGCGTTGTCGAATCTGGATTTTCATGTGACGTTCACGCCCGAGTTGCTGCGCAAGGATATCGATCTGGGCTTGGCGGCGGGCCGCCAATTGGGCGTGCCGATGCCCACCACCTCGGCCACGCGCGACATCGTGCAAACCATGATCGGCCACGGTTACGATCAGGATTTCTCGCAACTGTTGTTGTTGCAGGCGAAGGCGTCGGGCGTTGAACTGAAATCCGAGAACGTTACTATCAGCGACGGCTTGTAAGTATCATGGCCGCGCAAATCGACTATCTCGACGGCACAGATTTCCAGAAGGGCCGCGCGTTCTCGCCCGCAGTTATTACCCAGGGCGGCAGAACGGTGTGGCTCGCCGGGCAGACCGCCACGATGGACGCATCGGGCAAGGATATTGCCGGCAACTTCGATGCGCAGGCACGCACGATTTTCGCGGCCATCGATACCACGCTGCGCCGCGCGGGCGGGTCGCTTGCGAATCTGGTGACAATGACGGTGTTCATCAACGACCCGCGTTACGGCGATGCGTTTGTGAAAATCCGCAGCGAGTTTTTCACCAACGGAAATTTCCCCGCCAGCGCGTTGCTCACGATTGCGCATTTTGCACGGCCCGGCATGCTGATCGAGATTCAAGGTGTTGCGGTAATTTAGCCATTAAAAACAAATACTTATGAAACTCAGGTTATGAAATACAGACGATTGGGTAGAAATGGCCCGCAGGTTTCCGCCATCAGCATGGGGCGGGGTGCTGCCGCGGTTAAGTTCGACACACCGCAGGTCGATGATTTCAATGCGGCGATTCATCGCGCGCTGGATTTGGGCGTTAATTTTTTCGACAGCTCCGATGCGTACTGGGGCACGCGCCATGAGGTGCTGCTCGCGCGCGCGTTGAAAGGCCGGCGCAACGACGTGATGATCGCCACCAAGTTCGGCAATATCGATTTGCCCGATGGCAAGAAGGCGACCAATGGCCGGCCGGAATACGTGCATCAATGTTGCGACGAGAGTTTGCAGCGCATGGGGCTGGACGTAATCGACATTTATTTTCTGCATCGCGTTGATCCGAGTGTGCCGATAGAAGATACCGTGGGCGCGATGAGTGAATTGATTTCGCGCGGCAAGGTGCGCTTCATCGGTCTTTGCGAAGCGTCGGCAAAAACATTGCGTCGCGCGCACGCGGAACATCCACTCACTGCGTTGCAGACCGAATACTCGCTGTGGTTTCGCGAGTCCGAGAAAGACATCATTCCCGCGTGTAAGGAGCTGGGCATCGGTTACATCGGCTACGCGCCGCTTGGGCGCGGGATGCTGACCGGAAAAATAAAAACGGTGGAGGACATTCCCGAGACCGATCGCCGCCGCAAGCATCCGCGTTTTCTGCCGGAAAATCTGGCGCGTAATGTTGAACTGGTGGCGGAACTCGAAGCGATGGCCAGGCGCTACGACGCGAGTCCGGCGCAACTGGCGTTGGCATGGATACTGGCGCAGTGGGAAGGCATCGTGCCGATACCCGGCACCAACAATGCGAAGAACGTTGACCAGAATATGGCGGCGGTGGATTTGGTCGTGAGCCCGAAGGATATCGCGCGCTTGAGCGAGG
>JAYVQD010000173.1:0-8678 GCA_043777275.1 Nitrosomonadales bacterium | reverse complement strand
ACTTAAAGTAGCCATTTTAAACGACGGTTTATTTTGCGTCGTACAAGGACAATTTGACATTGCTTACAGAAAAAGATGAATGCAATCAAAGAAGTTTTCTGAATTAGTACGTCCGAAACAGACATTGTAAACACGTCTTATTTGGGTAAGCTGCGACGTATGGCAATGCTAGGTTAAAAATATCAACAAAAACAAATAGTTGCAAACAATCCCAGCGAACTCAACGTCGAAAAAATGGGCGTGAAAAGCGACACCTCAAGCCGCCAACGTCGCCGCATCAAAAAATGGTTTGCAACCCTTGATCTGCGTGCGATGCATCAGCCGCCGTGTATTGGCGTCGAACGAATCGCGGCGGTGCATGGCGGCGCGGTTGTCCCACATAATCAGGTCGCCGACTTGCCACACCTGATACCACTCGAATGCTTTTTGCGTGGCGTGCGCCCACAGGCGGTTTAATAAGTCTTCGCTTTCGTCGAGCGGCAGGCCGATGATGTAGGCTGACTTGCGGCGGCCGAGAAATAACGCGTTGCGCCGTGTTTCCGGATGAGTGCGAATGATCGGATGAATTGCGCCCGGCGCCACTCTTGGATCGGTTGCGTCTTTGAAGCCGACGCGCAATTCGCCCGCGCTGTTGCGGCTGGAATCGTGGCGGCAGGTCTTGCCGATGATCTCGCGTTTTAATTCTGCCGGCAGGGTGTCGAACGCACGGACCATATTGGCAAAGCCGGTGTTGCCGCCGCTGGGCGGCACTTCCAGCGCGTAGAGCGCACTGCCCATCGGGCATAACTCGTTGTACGACATGTCGGTGTGCCACACGGCTTCGTAGTTGCCAAGGCTGCCGATGGGTTTGCCATCGACTTTGATGTTTGACATCACGGTGATTTCGGGATGATGGTTCACCACATCTTTGCTGGCGTGTACCGGCGCTTTGTCGAGCTCGCCGAACAGTCGCGCGAATTTCAGGAACGCAGGGTCGTCGAGTTTCTGTCCGCGAAAACGCAGCACCAGATGCTCGTTCCACGCCTGGCGGATCTGCGTATAGAGTTCGTTGCTGATCGGTTGCGATAAATCCACGCCGACGATATCGGCAGCGAGGGCCGCGCCGCTGGGGATCACGGTGATTTGGGTGTTGCTGGCGGTATCCATGGGTGTCTCTGTAAGTATTCGTTTTGAAAAGAAATTTATTATCCGCTTATTTTGCGATCTTGTTGCGCAGCATGCCGATGCCTTCGACTTCGGTCTCCATGATATCGCCGGGCTGCATGAATTCCGGCGGTGTGCGCGCGTGGCCCACGCCCGATGGTGTGCCGGTCAAGATGATGTCGCCCGCTTCGAGCGTGATGCCCGCCGACAGTTCGGCGATGATGCGCGGTAGTTTGAAATACAAATGTTTGGTGTTTGAGTCCTGTTTAATTACGCCGTTCACGCGGCATTGCAGATTGAGGTTGTTCGGGTCGCGCACGTCACCCGCAGTCACAATCCACGGCCCCATCGGCAGATGGCCGTCTAGGCTTTTGCCGCGAAACCATTGCTGGCCGTGATGGCGCTGCACTTCGCGCGCGGAAACATCATTGGCTACCGTGTAGCCGAACACGTGTTTCATCGCATTGGCTTCGGTGATGTGGGTGCCGCCAGTGCCGACGATCATGGCGAGTTCCACTTCCCAATCGAGCTTTTCAGTCACGCCACCATGCGCGGGCACATTGCCGTACGGGCTGTTCATGCACAGCGGTTGTTTGGAAAAAAACGCCGGATGCGCAGGCATTTCCTGCACATGCGGGCGTGCCTTGGCGCCTTCGTTGAAGTGATCGAGATAATTCCAGCCGACGCAGAATACGTTTTTGCGCGGGCGCGGAATCGGTGCGTGCAGTTTTACTTTCGCCAGCTTGTGATGGCTGCTTTTGATTTTTGCAACCGCTTTGCTGATAGCCGCGAGGCCTGCTTTGCCGGATGCCACCAGCGAAATCATGTCGTTGGCGTCAAACGGCAGCGCCACGCGCGCCGATTTGGCCGCGCGCGCGATGTCGATCACGCCGCCATCGGCGCCTATCACACCGGTTTTTGCGGGCTTCTTTGCGGATTCAGAAAAAGTGACCAGTTTCAAGTTACGCTCCTTGGTTGAATTTGAATTGTTCGCAGGCTGCGACGAGTTGTTTGCAAATGCCGGGTTCCCACGCGGCATGACCCGCGTCCGGCACGATGTGGTATTCGGCTTCAGGCCACGCGCGATGCAGATCGTCGGCGCTGATGATCGGGCACACCGCATCGTAGCGGCCCTGCACGATCACGCTGGGAATGTGGCGTATCTTGTTCACCTGATCCAGCAGCGAATTGATCGGCAGAAAAATATCGTGGGTGAAGTAATGCGCCTCGATGCGCGCCAGACCGAGCGCCACCACGTCGCCGCCGAAATACGCGACGGTTTCCGGGCTGGGCATCAGCGTCGAGCAGGAGCCTTCGTAACGGCCCCACGCGCGGGCGGCGGGCATATGCACGGCGGGATCGCTGTTGGTGAGGCGCTGGTAATAGGCTTTCAACAAATCGCCGCGCTCGTTTTCGGGGATGTAACCGGCGAACGCGTGCCACGCTTCCGGGAAAATATTTTTAAGATCGTAGAGAAACCAATCGATCTCGCTCTTACGGCACAAAAATATGCCGCGCAAAATCAAGCCAGCGCAGCGAGCGGGATGCGCTTCGGCATAAGCCAGCGCCAGCGTGCTGCCCCACGAACCGCCGAACATCAGCCAGCGCTCGATGTTCAAATGGCGGCGCAGGGTTTCCATGTCCGCGATCAAATGCGGCGTGGTGTTGTCCTGCAACGCACCGAGCGGCGTGGAGCGCCCCGCGCCCCGCTGATCGCAAATCACAATGCGGTAGTGCTTCGGATCAAAAAACCGCCGATGCGCCGGAGACGCGCCCGCACCGGGGCCGCCGTGCAGAAATATAACGGGCTTGCCGTTGGGGTTGCCGGAAACCTCCCAATACATGTGATGCAGGCCATCAAGCGCCAGCATGCCGGCCTCAAGCGGCTCGATTTCGGGATACAGCTCAGTGCGCAGGGCAGGGGCGTGATCGGCCACGGTGTCACTCTCTCGGAAAGAGCGGTAAAAATAACACAAGTTGCGCGCAATGAGGTCCGACGTGAGGTTGCGCGAGCGTGCTACGATTGCGCTATGAAAAAAACGCTCCCGATCCTGATGCTCCTCGCTGCAGCGACCGTGCCGGCAGCCGTCGCCGCACAAGCCTACCCCACCAAGCCCGTGCGGATACTGGTCGGCTTCGCGCCGGGCGGCGGCACCGACATCATGGCGCGCTCGGTGGGCGCCAAGTTAAGCGAATCCCTGAAGCAGCAATTCATCATCGAAAACCGTCCGGGCGCGAACGCCAATCTCGCGGCGAAGCTGGCTGCCGAAGCGCCCGGTGATGGGTACACGCTGCTGTTCATGTCGGTGGCGCACATCATGAGCAAGCCTGTTTACAAAAATCTCGGCTACGACATCGAGCGTGATTTTGCGCCCATCACTGTGGTGTCGGATGTGCCGAACGTGATCGCGGCGAATCCCGCGCTGCCGGCGCGCACGGTGAAAGACCTGATTGCGTTGGCAAAATCCAAGCCGGGTGATCTGACTTACGGCACCTCAGGCGTCGCCAGCCCGGAGCATTTCGCCGGCGAGATGTTCAAGACCATGACCAAAACGAATTTGCTGATGGTGCCCTACAAGGGCGGCGGCCCACTCGCGATTGATCTGGCTGCCGGGCAGTTGATGACCAGCTTTTCCACCATGCCGCCGATCATTCCGCACATTCGGTCGGGGCGCGTGCGTGCGATTGCCGTCACCACCGAAAAGCGTGCCGCCGTGTTGCCCGACGTGCCGACGGTCGGCGAGACCGTGCCGGGCTATACCATCACCACCTGGTATGGCGCGGTGGCGCCCGCCAAAGTGCCGCGTGAAATCATCGTGCGGTTGAATCAGGAAATGTTAAAAGCGCTGCAATTGCCGGACATCAAAGAACGCATGGCATCGCTGGGCGCGGATATTGTCGGTACCAGTGTGGAGGCGACCACCAAGTTTTTTGCAACAGAAGTAGCGAAGTACACCATCGTCGCGCGTGAGGCAAAGATACAAGCGGAATAAACCAGGAGGAACAACGCATGAGCATCCCAAGACTGAACGGCATTATCAAGGCACTCGAAGCAGGCAAAAACGCTTTTGTGTGTTTTCAGCCCGGCGACACCGCCAGCGCGCAAGCGGTGGCTACTGAAAAATACGATGGCGTGGTGTTCGAGATGGAGCACGGCGCGTACGACATCAAGTCGCTGCGCGATTGTTTGCAATACCTGTTGAACCGCCAGCAGATTGTCGAATCCGGCACGCTCGCGCCGCAGGTCACGCCGATGGTGCGCATACCGCCCAACGGCGCGGAAATGAATCAGTGGATCGCCAAGCAGGTGCTCGATCAAGGCGTGTTCGGCATCGTGTGGCCGCACATCAGCACGGTGGAAGAAGCGCGCAACGCGGTGGCCTCATGCCGCTACGCACGCCCCGAAGGCGCGCCGCGCTATGAGCCCGTGGGCCAGCGCGGGGATGCGCCCGCCACCGCCGCGCGCTTCTGGGGTATTTCGGCGCAGGAATACTACGAGCGCGCCGATGTGTGGCCGCTAGACCCCAAAGGCGAAATCCTCGTGGCGATTATGTGCGAAGACGTGGTGGGCCTGAAAAACCTGCCGCAGATATTGAAAGAAGTGCCGGGCATCGGTGCGGTGATTATCGGCGAAGGCGATCTGTCGCAGAACCTCGGCTTCCCGCGTCAGTACAAACATCCGGTGGTGGCGGGCGCGATTGCCGAGATTCTGGCGATCTGCAAAGCCAACAATGTCGCCTGCGGACACCCGCACGTCGAAGCCGATAATGTCGATGAAGTCGTCGCGCAAGGCTTCAAGTGGCTGATGCCCAGGCCCGCGCGCTCGAACGCGGTGCTGGATAAAGCGCTGAAATTATCGGGGCGGTAATCTGATACATGGGCATAAGGTGAGAATATCCCCTTCCCCGTCATTCCCGCGCAGGCGGGAATCCATAATACTGCCTCCATTGCGAGTGCGTTATGCGTTATGGGTTCCCGCCTGCGCGGGAACGATGGAGTTATTGTAAGTATATGTTTTTATTGAATATTTTATGAAAGCAAAAACCGAAACGCTGCGCGAACATCTCGACGTGTTTATAGACGACACGTTGTCGCGCTGCACGCGCTGCGGCAAATGTTTTGAAGCCTGCCCGATGACACGCTATAGCGAGGGGTTGTCCGAGGCCGATCCCAAAGCGGTAGTGGCAGGCGTGCTCGATTGGCTGCAACAAACGCCCGGCAACGAGAGCAGCGTGCAGTGGCTCAAGGTTTGCACGCAGTCGTCACGCTGCATCGAAGCCTGCCCCGAAGGCATCAACGCCATGAAAATGGTGCGTGTGGGGCAGATGAGTGCGATGGGTTCGCTTGGCTTATCGGGCGCGCCGGCGGCGATGAGCGCGCGCGATGCGAAAGATTTCTTTCGCGTGATCAATGCGTTTTCGGAAACGCAGATGACTGCCGACGAAATCGAGCGTTGGCAAAGGTGAATGCCATGAACGACAAAGTCACCTTCTGGTACGGCTGCAAC
Organism: Nitrosomonadales bacterium; assembly: GCA_043777275.1. Classification (GTDB taxonomy): domain Bacteria; phylum Pseudomonadota; class Gammaproteobacteria; order Burkholderiales; family SG8-41; genus UBA5216. The sequence goes on along the minus strand of JAYVQD010000173.1, from coordinate 3,028 downwards.
GTGGTGCGCCACGGCGACATCATTCACAGCGCCATCACGCTGCTGGAGGCTGTCGGCATCGAAGTCACGCCCGCGGGCGGCGCGGGTTATTGTTGCGGCACCGCCAAAGACGGCAACCTGCGTGCGGCCGAAGGCATGGGCAAACGCACGGTCGAGAAATTCAACGCGCACGGCACCGGGCAAGTGGTGTCGTGGTGCCCGTCGTGCTACCGCCACATGAATGCGTTCATCGGCGAATACACCGACGCGCAGTTTGAGTTGTCGAATTTTGCACAACTGCTGCATGCGCGGCGTGACGTGCTGGCAACCAAGCTCACGCATCGTGTCGAACGTAAAGTGTTGCTGCACAAACACTTTGGTTTTCACGAAGTCGATGTCAATCCGCTGGTGGAGGATTTGCTGCGGTTGGTTCCAGGATTGGAACTGGTGGAGACTGATGTTTCGTCTCCGGGGCACATGTGTTCTGCACTTTCTCGCGTGCCCGCATCGCTCAAAGACGCAACACGCGCGGTGTGCGATGCAGCGATCCACGGAAAAGCGGACACCGTGGCGACGGTATTTCACTCCTGTCAGCGCCTGTTATGCGCGCTCGAAGGCAGCGAGCCGTTCAAGGTCGTCAACTACGTCAATCTGCTGACCGAAGCGATGGGCCTGCCGTCACAAGATGACTACAAGGAATGGAAGCTCGCCGGTTCCGAAGAAGCCGTCATCGCCAAGGTTGGCGAAGCACGCATCGCTGCGATGGGCGAAAAACTTTTCCGCGAATCGATATTGCCCGAGCTGCTGCGGCAGCCGGCAAAGTAACACCTGTACACCGTGGCGCGCGCAAGCGCTGCGCTATAATCCGCGCTCACAGATTTACGCCGCTAATACGCCACTAAGGGCCCACCCTCCATGGACGAACAACTGCGCAAAGCCGCGCTCGATTACCATCGTTTTCCCACACCGGGCAAGATTTCCATTGCGCCGACCAAGAGCTTAATTAACCAGCGCGATCTGGCGCTGGCCTACACGCCGGGTGTGGCGGCGGCGTGCGAGGCTATTGTTGCCGACCCGGCTGAAGCGCGTAACCTCACCTCGCGCGGCAATCTGGTGGCGGTGATTACCAATGGCACGGCGGTGCTGGGCCTCGGCCCCATCGGTCCGCTGGCGGCCAAGCCGGTGATGGAAGGCAAGGCGGTGCTGTTCAAAAAATTCGCCGGCATTGACGTGTTCGATCTCGAAATCAACGAACGCGATCCGCACAAGCTGGTCGAAATCATTGCCGCGCTGGAGCCGACCTTCGGCGGCATCAATCTCGAAGACCTCAAGGCGCCGGAGTGTTTTATCGTCGAGCGCGAATTGCGCTCGCGCATGAAAATCCCGGTGTTTCACGACGATCAGCATGGCACGGCGATTACCGTGGGTGCGGCGATTTACAACGGCCTCAAGGTCGTCGGCAAGAATATCGGCGACGTGAAGCTGGTGGTGTCGGGCGCGGGCGCGGCGGCGCTGGCGTGTCTGGGCCTGCTGGTGAAGCTGGGCGTGCGCCTTGAAAACATCATCGTCACCGATATCGAAGGCGTGGTGTACAAGGGCCGTAAAGCATTGATGGATCCTGACAAAGCGGTCTACGCGATTGAGACGCCCGCGCGCACGCTGGGCGAAGTGATCGAAGGCGCGGACGTGTTCCTGGGTGTGTCGGCGGGCGGTGTGTTAAAGCCGGAGATGGTAAAAAAAATGGCGGCGAGACCGCTGATCCTCGCGCTGGCGAATCCCGAGCCGGAGATTTTGCCCGCGCTCGCACGCGAAGCACGTCCCGATGCGGTGATCGCCACCGGGCGCTCGGATTATCCGAATCAGGTCAACAACGTATTGTGCTTTCCGTTCGTGTTTCGCGGTGCGCTGGACGCGGGCGCCACCACGATCAATGTCGAGATGGAGCTGGCGGCGGTGCGCGCGATTGCCGAGCTCGCGCAAGCCGAACAATCGGACGAGGTGACAGCGGCCTACGGCGAGCAGCAGCAGCCGTTCGGGCCGGAGTACTTCATTCCGCGTCCGTTCGATCCGCGATTGATTGCGCAGGTCGCGCCCGCGGTGGCGAAAGCGGCGATGGACAGCGGCGTGGCCACGCGGCCCATCACCGATTTTGACGCGTATCGTGAAGGACTCAATCAATTCGTGTATCAATCCGGCCAGATCATGCGGCCGGTATTCGCGGCGGCAAAACAATCACCCAAGCGTGTGGTGTATGCCGAGGGCGAGGAAGAGCGCTTCCTGCGCGCGGCGCAAGTGGTGGTGGACGAAGGGATCGCCCGCCCCGTGCTGATCGGCCGGCCGGATGTGATCGAAGCGCGTATCGAGCGGCTGGGCTTGCGCTTGCAGCGCGACAAGCATTTTGATCTGGTTGATCCGGGCAGTGATACGCGCTACCGCGAATACTGGAGCGAGTATTACCGCTTGACGCAGCGTAAGGGCGTATCGGCGGAGCTCGCCAAACTGAATATGCGCCGGTTGCCGACACTGATCGGCGCCATGCTCGTACACATGGCGGCGGCGGACGCGATGCTGTGCGGCATTTTGGGCCAGTACAGCCGCCACCTGGGCTACATCGACCGCGTGATCGGCAAGCGCGCGGGGGTGAATCATTATTCGGCGATGAACGCGCTGCTATTGCCCAAGGGCACGGTGTTCATTTGCGACACCTACGTTACCTTTGATCCGACGGCCGAGCAGATCGCTGAATCCACCGTGCTGGCGGCGGAAGAGATACGCCGTTTCGGCATCACACCCAAGGCGGCGATGCTGTCGCATTCGAGTTTCGGCGGTGGCGACACGCCCACCGCGATCAAGATGCGCGCGGCACTGCAGCTCGTGAATCAGCTTGCACCCAACCTTGAAATCGACGGCGAGATGCAGGGCGATATGGCGTTGTCCGAAGCCATTCGCAACCGCGCATTGCCGGGTAATCGCCTCAAAGGAGCAGCGAATTTGCTGGTGATGCCCAATCTCGACGCGGCAAATATATCGTTCAACCTGCTCAAAGCGG